>JACDED010000006.1:9806-68090 GCA_013816615.1 Bacteroidota bacterium | reverse complement strand
TCTCAAAGTATTCCATCAGCTCCGAAGGAAATACGTTTTCTATAAAATCGTGTGTGATATCTTTAAGGATTAGTGAACCGAAAGCTAACTATTTTTACCCTGCTCCCCAACTTTTACGGCTGACCCAATGTATGCCGATGTAGACGCTTGCATGAAATGGTTAAAGGACAAAGGTTTATCAAATGAACGTTTAATTATTTATGGTTTTAGCTTAGGATCCGCTTCTGCTACTGAGTTAAGCGCAAATCCGCGAACACTGTTACCTTCAAAATTAATTTTAGAAGCGCCTTTTGGAAGTGCGGCTGTAATGGTACAAGATGCATCACAATTAAATATGCCTGCGGATTATTTTACAGATCTTAAAATTGATAATGCTGAAGAAATAAAAAAAGTAAATCAGCCATTTTTATGGATACATGGGTTAAATGATAATTTTTTAAACTATAAAACTCACGGGCAAGTGGTTTACAATAATTACAACGGCGTTTATAAAGAAAAATACATGGTAGATGGCGCTGATCATAGTGAAATCCCAGTAAGAATGGGCTTTACCACTTATTTAAATGTTTTGGGAAATTTTGTAAGAAAAAATTAAATAATTCCTACGTCGCTTATCTTCAACCAGCCTTCGTTACCATTATCTAATTTAATAAGCAACCAGTTACCATTATTTTCAACAACACGAATTTTAGTTCCCTCGTGTAAGGTAAATTTAGAATTTGCATTAGCAGTTGGCTCATTCATGATCTTCACTTCTTTGGTTGTAATGATAGCAAACTTGTTCTCAACTTTAGATTTTAAAGCTGAATAACCTAAAAAATAAGTAGCAAGAAAAGCTATGAATAAAACACAGCTTAATAAAAACGAAATTCGTTTTATTATGAATACAGATGAGTTTACGAAAACAAAAAACAAAATACACGCAACTGCTAAAGCAATTATAGAGAACCAGGCCCATGCGTTAGTAGTGAAAGATGATAACAGGTTTGTTTTTACAGCGGTAATAAAAAAATTCTCTTTCGAATCTATTTTATCAACTGTTTTTGCAGCTGCTATACCTAAATTAATTCTCACGTCTTCATCATCTGGTTCTACTTTTCTTGCTAACTCATAGTAATAAATTGCTTTTCCCAATTCATTATTTCTGTAATAAGAATTACCCAAATTAAAATACAACTGGTAAGACTTATACCCATCGTTAACCAGTTTTTCATAATTGGCAATTGCTTCCTTATATTTTTTTGAGTCGTAAGCTTTTTCAGCTTTTTCAAGCAGATCGTTGCTAAACCCTTTTATTGAAAAAGATAAAAGACAAACCAATAAAATAAACATGTAATTGCTTTTTTTCATTTGCTTATACTTTTTTATTTATTTGTTCTTCAAGTCCGGTTATTAGATCGACAGTATTTTTATAAACTTGTTGCAGATCACCACTCACCGCTCCTGGCGCGTATTTTGCGTACTCGCTGGTTTCTAAAGTTGAAACCAGTTTGGTGATACTTTGCTGATCAACTTGTTTTTTTGTTAGCACATTCGTGATCTTTTCACGTGAAAGGTCTGCAATCGGAATATTTAATTTGTTACTGATATAACTATTTAATGCCATTAATATTTCAGTATAAAATTCATCTTTTTTATTTTGTTGCATGAATTTTTCAGCATTCACTAATTGCTTTTTAGCAATTTTTCCGGCCTTACGCTCTTTAACTAAAACCATGTTGCTGTTATTCTTAATATACTTTCTTCTTAAGAATAAACCGCTTCCTAATACAAGAATTGATAAGGTCAACAATAGAATATGAAGTGAAGAATTAAAGAACTCAGTTTCTGATTTCAACAGAACAAAATCTCCCTTTTTAATGTAGCGAATATCATTCTCGGTTTCTTTCACCTGGCTTTGTTGCACATACACTTGCGCGCCTTTACTGTTAGGATCTGCAGGAAGTACTTTAATACTTATTTCAGGTGCGGGAATAGTATTGAATTTTTTAGTATCTAAACTAAAATATGAGAAATCAAGATTTTCTAATTTAAAATTTCCTTCGTTTCTTGGTATAATTAAATAATCAAATGTTTTTGAATTACCCGATTCTGTAATTTTAGGATCGTAGGTCTCAAAGCTTTCCGGCAAAGTTAATTTTGGCGCGTCTACCAATTTAATATTTCCTTTACCTGTAATAGTTAATTTTAAATTGAAGGCGTCGTTAGCTTTTACTTCACTACGGGATGGCTCTACTTTGTACGAATATTCACCAACAGCTCCATAATATCCGGCAGGTTTTCCGGCTTCAGGTATCGGCGCAACATCAATAGTTAAAGCACTACTTTTTGCATTTACAGGAATATCCTCATAATTGGAAGCACCGAAAAATTGCTCGAAAATATTTTTAGGTTTCGCGTTTGCGGTTTGTTTTCTTACAACCACTTCCGCAGTCATAGGGTTTAAAGTGATCTTACCTGATTTATTAGCAGTAGCAAGCGTTCTAAAGATCTCGTATGTTTGATACACAACACCATCTACGTTCTCATTACTCACTTGTCCTTTACTGATAGCCTCTAATGATTGAGCATAAAAACCATCATAAGCAGGTGTATTTATTTTTTTAAATCCAATAATTGAAAACCGTGAATATACTTTTTGCGTAATAAGGATCTGCTCTCCATAATAACATTTGGTTTTGCTTACTCCGGTTCTAATAAAAACATCACCGCCACTTATCTTACTATTTATTTTTGGTTCTTCTTCTGAATTACCGGAAATTTGATTTGAGCCGGCACCTTTACCAACTTCCATGGTAATAGGTTTGGTTTCCAATTTTTGCCCTCCGGCCATAACGCTTGCCGGGCCAATAGTTAACTTACCTTCTTTTTTTGCAACCAGGCCGTAAGAAATAACAATTTGCTGAGTCATTACGCCATTCGTATACTGCACACTGTTACTTTGATTAGGGCCGCTTACAATGTCAAAATCTTTAAAAGTTGGCTGAACTAAATTTGATCCGCTAACGGTAAGTACAAGCGCATATTCAAACGGAACGCCCACCTGAGCTTTGTTTGAACTTACCTGCGCATAAAAACTTTGTGATCTTGCTGTAAACGCAAAAAAACAAGATACCAATACAAATAGTATCCATTTAGTTTTTATTTTGTTAATTGCCATTTTTACTTAATTAATTAAATTACCAATCTTTATCTACAGATGATTTACCGGGATCTTCTTGTTTTTGTTTACGCTTATCCTGTAATTTCTTTTCCTGGTTCATTAAAGCTTTTAATAATTGCTCTGCCTGATCTTTATTCATTTGATTTTGTTTCGGAGCAGAATTTTTCTTTGGATCGTTTTTATCTTCTTCTTTAGGACTGCTACCGCCGCCACCTTTTTTGTCTTTTGGTAAATTCTTTAAAGCATAAGCAAGGTTATAACGTGTTTCTTCATCTTTAGGATCAAACTTTAATGCTTTTTTATAAGCATCAACCGCGTTTTGATATTCCTTTTTTTGAAGATAACAATTTCCCATGTTATGCCATGCCTGGTGTAAGGTATCTTTATTAGAAATGGAATTTGCAACCTGTGCAAAGCTTTGAGCAGCTTCTTCAAATACCAGGCCTGCTAAAGAATCAGGTGTTACTTTTTTTCCACCCTGTACAAAGTTTTCTTTACTTGCTTTTATTTGTAAAGCGTTTTTATATAATGAGTTTCCTAAATTAAAATTTGCTTTTTGATTATTTGGATTTATTTTTAATGCCTCCCTGTATCTATCAGTCGCATCAATAGTTTTGCCTGTATAGTATAAATTATTACCATCGTAAATTTTCATAGCATCTTTTTGTGCCAGCAAAAAACCTGTTGCAAAGAACAATACAAAAACAAAAAGATATTTAAATTTACTTAACCGCATTACCGTACAAATTAATTTTTTTAAACCACTCACTAACTCTTTCACTAATTAAAAATTCTATAAAAAATAAGATCAATGCCAAACCTAAGAACCATTGAAACTGATCTTCATAATCCGTATACATCTTATTTTCTATTTGTGCTTTATCCAATTCGCTGATTTTATCCAGTACGGCACCAAGCCCAATATCAGCCTGGCTGGCCTGTACAAACACACCATTACCTTTTGATGCAATTGTTTTTAACAGATTAGAGTTTAATTTTGTAATAACGGTTTGCCCCTCTTTATCTTTTCTGTAACCTTTCATCACACCATTTTCGAGAATGGGAATGGGAACACCATTTGCCGATCCAATACCAATAGTGCTGATCATTATGCCTTTCTTCCCTGCTTCTTCAGCAGCCTGTATTGCTTCTGAATCGTGATTTTCACCATCTGTGATCAAAATAATAGCACGGTTCTTTCCTTCATCGGTACTAAAAGATTCTGAAGCCTTTTTAATCGCATCTGCAATATTTGTACCTTGAACCGGAACAATTCCCGGGCCAATGGATTCTAAAAATAATTTTGCAGCACTGTAATCAGTTGTAATTGGTAACTGTACATAAGCCTCGCCCGCAAAAACAACCAATCCCAAACGATCACCCTCCAGGCCATCGATCATTTTTTCGAGCGCATATTTTGCCCGTGTTAAACGATTAGGGCTAAGATCCTGCGCCAGCATACTATTACTTACATCAATACAAACAATGAGATCAGCACCTTCACGTTTTACTTCCGTTAATTTACTTCCTGTTTGAAGATTACATAAAGCAATTATCAAACTACTAAATCCTGATAAGAATAAAACAACTTTAACAATACGTTTCCTTCTGCTTGAGTAAGGAATTAAACCACTTATTAAATTTGCATCCCCTAAACGTTTTAATTTCTTTTTACGCGAAACAAAATACAACATCACCAATATCAGCATTACCGGCAATGCTGCAAAGGCGTAAAAGAAAATAGTATGTTCAAACTTAAACATTTATGGTACTGCTCTGAAAATTGTAAAACGTAATAAAAATTCTAATAATAAAATAATTGCAGCCGCTAAAGCCAATGGTAAAAAATGTTCTGCTTTATTGGTAAAACTCTTTTCACTGATAATTGTTTTCTCCATCTTATCAATTTCCTTATAAACATTTTTTAAGCTTTCTTTATCTGTTGCTCTGAAATATTTTCCACCGGTCATATCTGAAATTTCAGTCATTGTTTTTTCATCTATATCAACATCCACATAATCATACTCGTATTCCGTTTCAGTATATCTTGCAACCGGTGTTAAAGCTTTACCACGTGTTCCTACACCAATGCAATACACACGCGCTTCCATTGTTTTAGCTAGCTCAGCGGCAGTAAGTGGCGGAATCTCACCCATATTGCTTACACCATCACTTATTAAAATAACCACTTTACTTTTTGCTTTACTATCTTTAATACGACCAACAGCAGTTGCCAACCCTAAACCAATAGCGGTACCATCTGCTACCATACCGGGGCGAATAGCAGGGATCATGTTTTTAAGCACCTTATGGTCGGATGTTAAAGGACATTGTGTAAATGCTTCTCCGCCAAATATCACTAAGCCAATTCTATCATTTACACGTGCATCAATAAAATCTATCATTACATCTTTTGCAGCCTCTAAACGATTGGGTTTAAAATCTTTTGCAAGCATAGAAGGAGAAACGTCCATACTAATTACAATGTCAATACCTTCTGTTTTACTATCTTTCCAACTACTGCGCGATTGTGGTCTTGCCAAGGCTGCAATTAATAAAGCAAACGCAAACAAACGTAAAACAAATAACGAGTGCCTGAATTTTGCTTTACCTGAAGATCTTATTTTATGGAACAGTGCAAATGATGAGTAATTGAATTCACCTTCATGTTTTTTTAAACGCCAAATGTACCAAATGATCATTAATGGCAATGCGCACATTAACCAAAACCATTGCTTTTCAGCAAACTGTATATCGCTAAAATAACTTATCACTGTGTTGGTTGATTATTCGTTTGTGGTTCGGGTATTGTTATATCTTCTTCGCGTTTTGTTCCGTTCACAAAATCAAAAGCATTTTCTAAAGTAAATCTGTGTTCATCTTCAATAGGGGTCATCTTTGCAAACTTCACAAGATCACTTAAGGTTAATGTTTGTTCTAATTTCTCTTTGCTGGTCTTATCAACCACTTGTGTGCGGAAAGCTTTCATGATCTCATCAGTCGTACTTTCCAAAGCAAATACATTAAAACGCTCTTCAATGTATAAACGAACAGCATCAGAAATTGAAGAGTAATATTCTTTAACCTGACCGTCTTTCCAGATCTGTTCTGCTTTAATTTTCTCAAGTGTAGCAAGTGCCGTAATATGTGCAGGAATCTTTGGTTTCTCAGGTTCAACAATAACATTTTTCTTTTTGCGGGAAAAATACAATGTGATCAATACTATAGCAAGCGCAAAAAGAATTATCCCTGCGCCCCAATAGATATAATTTAAATACCATTTCCAGTTAAACTTTTCATCAAACGGTGGTTTAATATCTTTTGTTTTGGTCATACTGGTATCTGTTGGCACAGTATGTACTTCCAATAAAAGAGTTGGTGTAATGAACGGATGGGCCGTGTCGTTATTTACAATAAATTCAAAACCGGGAATTGCAAAATAACCGCTATCGTAAGCACTGACTAATATTTGTTGATGTTGTTGAAAAACGCTTGGATTATTTTTATCGGGAATTGTTGTATCAATTTGCGTAACAGAAATTACTTCTATTTTACCTGTAATGGTATCACCTATTGTTGGCCACTGAATTTTAAGATCGTTCTGCGAGGCATCGTAGTTTACATACAGATCTAATTTAACCTGCTCGCCAATACGAATTTTAGAAGAATCTAAAACAGCATTTACACGAATTTGTCCAAAAGATAATTTTGAACAGAAGATGAAAATTAATGCAATGAATATGTTTTTTGTTTTTCTCAATTTTTACTTTGTTTCGCCCCCTTCGACTCCGCCCAGGGTGACATATTATCTGTTTTTAAACAAGTTCATTAATGGTTTTACGTAATTTTCGTGTGTAAAGATTTTTGTAGCGTCAGTTCCACTCCTGTTAAAGATGTCTTTAAGATCCTCTTCAAACTTTAAATAATTAATGGCAAATTGTTTTCTGAATGTTTTATCGCTTGTATCCACCCACATCAACTTACCGGTTTCATTATCGCGTAATTTTATCAATCCAACATTTGGCAATTCAGTTTCGGTTTTATCTACAATACGTAAAGCAACAAGATCGTGCTTTTTGTTGGCGATCTTTAAAGCGTCTTTATAATCCGAATCAGCATAAAAATCACTGATCAAAAACACAATACTTTTTTTCTTGATCACATTTGTGAGATATTTTAATGCCAGCTCTAAATTTGTTCTTGAACCGGTTGGCTTAAACTCCAATAACTCTCTAATGATGCGCAGTACATGTGATTTACCTTTTTTTGGCGGAATAAATTTTTCAATCTTATCACTAAAAAAGATCACGCCAATTTTATCATTATTTTGTGAAGCAGAAAATGCAACTACAGCACATAATTCTGTAATTAATTCCTGTTTGTATTGTTTGTTGGTGCCAAATAAACCACTGGCGCTAACATCAACAACCAATACAACGCTTAGCTCACGTTCTTCTTCAAAAACTTTTACATATGGTGTACTAAATCTTGCGGTAACATTCCAGTCGATCGTTCTTATATCATCGCCAGGTGTATATTCACGAACTTCAGAAAAGGCCATACCACGACCCTTAAACGCACTATGATATTCTCCCGAAAAGATCTGATTGCTCAAACCACGGGTTTTAATTTCAATCTTGCGTACTTTTTTTAAAAGCTCTGAGGTTTCCACTTTACTTAGATTTACAATTTATTTTATTTACAATTTACAATTTGGACTATTTCAACTTTTTAAAATCGTCAATTGTCAATTTCCAAATCGTAAATCTTTCTAAGGTACTTCAACTGTATTTAAAATTTCAGTAATGATATTTTCTGAAGTGATGTTTTCTGCTTCTGCCTCATAAGTTAAACCTACACGGTGACGCATCACATCTAAACAAATAGCGCGCACATCTTCAGGTATAACATAACCACGGCGTTTAATAAAAGCGTATGCTTTTGCTGCCAGGGCTAAATTAATACTTGCACGCGGCGAGCCACCGTAAGAAATTAAGCCTTCAAATTTCTGTAATTTATATTCTTTAGGAAAACGGGAAGCGAACACTATATCAACAATATATCTTTCGATCTTCTCATCCATATATACATCTTTTACAACAGCACGGGCATTAACAATAGCCTCTGTAGAAAGAACTTTATTTGCCTTTGGCATACCACCCGGCTGAATGTTTGAAGTAATAATTTTACGTTCGTCTTCTTTAGTTGGATAACCAATAACTACTTTCAACATAAAACGATCCATTTGTGCTTCAGGTAATGGGTATGTTCCCTCCTGCTCAACAGGGTTTTGTGTTGCTAAAACTAAAAACGGGTTTGGTAATTTAAATGTTTGATCACCAATGGTTACCTGCTTTTCCTGCATCGCCTCTAACAAAGCTGATTGCACTTTTGCAGGAGCACGGTTGATCTCATCTGCCAATACGAAATTGGCAAAAATTGGTCCTTTACGAATTGAAAAAGCTTCTTGCTTTTGATTATAGATCTGCGTACCGATAACATCGGCAGGTAAAAGATCGGGGGTGAACTGAATACGGCTAAACTGACCATCAACGCATGTTGCTAATGTATTAATGGCTAAGGTTTTTGCAAGTCCCGGTACACCTTCCAATAATATGTGCCCATTACTCAACAAGCCTATCAGCAGGCGTTCTACCATGCTTTTTTGCCCAATAATAACTTTATCCATTTCAACAGTTAACATGTCAACAAAGGCACTTTCCTGCTGAATTCGTTCGTTAATTTCTTTAATATCTACCATAAATCTATTTTATTAGAATAACTGGTAAAGATAACATTGGTAAGGGTTTCCAAAGATTTTGGGGTAGTTAAAATATGTTAACTAAAAATTTAAAAAATGAAAAAATAAATGGGGAAAAAGAACGCTTTTAAACTAGCGTTCTTTTTTAATAGTACCAATATGTAATGGATTTTCAGTTATTTCGGCATGCAATTTTCTGTTCTTAAAAATGTCAATTGCTGCATATAAGGCCTTTTTAAAAGATTGTTCGTTAGCCTTATTTTTACCCGCAATGTCATAGCCAGTGCCGTGATCAGGGCTGGTTCGTACTGCATTTAAACCTGCTGTAAAATTCACGCCTTCGTTAAAAGCAATCGTTTTAAAAGGGATCAAACCCTGGTCGTGATACATTGCTAAAACCGCATCAAATTGTTTATAAGTGCCGTTTCCAAAAAAGCCATCAGCCGAATAAGGGCCGTAAACAAGGCCACTTAATTTTGTTTTTTCTATTGCCGGAATAATGATCTCTTTATCCTCGTTACCAATTGCACCATTGTCACCGGCGTGAGGGTTTAAACCTAAAACGGCGATCTTTGGTTTACGGATACCAAAATCTTTTATCAACGAGTCGTGTAATTGAACGATCTTATTAGAGATTCCATCAATGCTCAATTTTGAAGCCACATCTTTTAAAGGCACATGACCTGTAACAACCGCAATACGCAAACCGTTATCAGAACACATGAACATTAACGGATCGCCACCTAATTTTGAACCAAGGTATTCAGTGTGCCCAACAAATTTAAAATTATCACCTTGTATGTTACTTTTATTGATAGGCGCAGTAACCAGGGCATCAATACTCTTATCCACCAAGGCCTGGGTTGCTTTTTCTAAAGAAATTAAAGCATATTTTCCGCCAACATCTGTGGCCTTTCCCATCTCAATATTTACTTCTTCTTCATAGCAAACAAATACATTTACTTTTTTCGAATTCAATTGAGAAAATTCGCGCATTGGATTAAAACTAAACTCTTCTAAACCTAAAACTTTTCTATAATAAGAAACCGTTTTTTGAGAACTGAATAATACAGGCGTGCAAATATCTGCAATACCCGGTTCCATTAAAGTTTTAAGAACTACTTCTAAACCAATTCCGTTTATATCTCCTTGCGAGATCCCTACTATTACCTTATTATCTATCATAAAAATTATTTTATACCATATTTAGTTTTGTATTTTAAATACAATTCTGTTTGTTTATTTGTGAGACCAATATTTTTTCCGGCAATGTAAGCCAAAATAATGTTGTTTGTTTTCATATCTAAAATATCTCCATCGCTCACCACTAATGAAGCTAATTTTCCTTCTTCCAAAGTTCCGATTTCTTTTTCTACTCCCAAAATTTTTGCAGCATTTGATGTAATGCTAGCCAAAGCTTCCTCTTTTGTTAAGCCATAAGCAACAGCCATGCCTGCGTTAAAGGGTAGGTTTCTGCTTTGAGCAGCTTCCATATCACCTTCTAACTGCAAACAAAATAAAACACTGTCTTTTTGCAACAAAGAAGGTGTACTAAAAACCATATCAACCCCATCATCTGCATTATCAGGCAGATCATTTACACGATTTAACATCACCGGAATATTATTTTTCTTTAATGCAGCAGTGATCTTATAAGACTCTTTTCCACCCACAATTACAGGTTTTTTGATGTTATATTTTTTCACAAAATTGATCACGCTCATTATGTCTTTGGCTTTTTCGGCATGAAGGTATAAGTTAGCTGTACCGTTAAAAACACCACGCATAGCTTCAAAACGGATGTTTTTCTCGGCAGCATTTGTAGTTAAACAATAAGCCTGCGCATCATCAAAAAATTTATTCAGATAATTTATCTCTGTATTATAATTTTTATTTGATGCGACCGATAAACCTTCTTCTTCAGTAAATTTGCGGGTAATAGCTTTTGGAAAACTAAGATGAATTCCATCGTCTGCCTTAAGCACTGCATCTTCCCAGTTCCAACCTTCCAACGCCATAATAGAAGATGAACCACTGATCAAACCATCACGCGGGGTGGCTTGCGTATATAAAATACCGTTAGTTTTTACAGTTGGTGTAATAATGTTATCTGTATTGTAAGCTATCAGCGTTCTAATATGCGGGTTAATATTTCCTACTTCCGAAAAATCGCGCGTAGCTCTTACCGCCTCAGCATCGTGCAAGCCTAAAATATTATTTGTATTGATAAGGCCCGGGTAAATATGTTTTCCTGAAAGATCTATTACTGTGTCATACGCGCTTGGATTTAAGCGAATACCTGTAATGCTGTTTACCATTTCTAATTTATTTTTATTGATCACAACAATACTGTTCTCAATAATTTTTCCGTTACCTATATGTGCAGTCGCATTTATTAAAGCAATATGCGTGTATGTTTTTTGGGCATTTGCATTACCAAATCCTAAAATAGAAAGAAGTATCGCTATTTTAAAATATACTGAGATTCCCCCTTGAAGAAGGGGGTTAGGGGGATTGATTCTATCTTTAAATTTTATCATGTGAATATTTTAATTTTAATTCGTCAACTTTCGCAACAACTACTCTTGTTACGTTTTCAAAATTATATTTTACATCGTGCTCTGAAACTCTTACAACCTCATAACCAAAACTATTCAACATCTCATCTCTTGCTGTATCTTCCACATATTTAAAATTATGAGAATAACCATCCACTTCTATAACCAATCTTAATTTTCTACAAATAAAATCGACAATATAATTTTCGAACGGAAACTGTCTATTAAACTGAAAACCTAACTTTGATCTACTTAACAAGTTTTTCCACAATAAAACTTCACCAAAGGTTGAATCGTTGCGTTTCTCCCTGGCCAACTGCTTTAAGTTTTTATTATAGTTACTTTTTGTTTGCATTTAATCCCCCTAACCCCCTTTTGTCAAAGGGGGAATGGACTGTATATTTATCTATGTCCTGTTAATTCTTCATCCACGCCTTCAATTGTATTGCAATGATACAAACGTTCATGCTTTAATTTCAGTTTTTCAACCTTACCACCTTTTTGTTTTTCCAATAATAATTTTGCAATTATTCTTGCTCTTTCTGTTTTCACATATTCTTTTAATTTAACATCTTCATCCCTGTCAAAATAGATCTGGCCATCAATAATTGTTTTATCTGCTTTTGCATAAACACTCATTGGATTATCTGTCCACAAAACTAGATCTGCCACCTTACCAGCTTTAATACTTCCTACTTTATCATCAATATGTAACATTTTTGCAGGGTTCAGAGTTACTAATTTCAACGCTTCCACTTCAGTTAAACCACCATACTTAATTGATTTTGCAGCCTCCTGGTTCAAACGACGAGCCATCTCGGCATCATCACTATTTATAGCAGTGTTAACCCCTACCTTTGTTAAGATAGCAGCGTTATAAGGAATTGCTTCTAACACTTCGTTCTTATATGCCCACCAATCTGAAAATGTAGAAGCGTTTACTCCGTGTAATTTCATTTTATCTGCTACTTTATAACCTTCTAAAATATGCGTAAACGTATTTACTTTAAATCCAAAACTATCTGCTATATGCATTAGCATATTAATTTCGCTTTGCACATAACTATGACAAGTAATAAAACGTTTTTTATTTATGATCTCCGCTAAAGCTTCCAGCTCAAGATCTTTACGGGGAGTACCAACTTTATTTTTTTCAATGTTTTTTGGTGTTAATTTTGAAAACGATTGCCATTGCAGATCATATTCTTTGGCGCGTGTAAAATAATCTTTATATACCTGTTCAACACCCATACGTGATTGCGGGAAACGAATAGAATTATGATCGCCCCAGTTACTTTGTTTTACGTTTTCGCCCAACGCAAATTTGATGAACGGATCTGCTTTTTCATATTTAAGATCTTCGGCAGTGTGGCCCCAACGTAATTTTATCAATACACTTTGACCACCAATTGGATTTGCAGAACCATGTAGTAATTGCGCAGTGGTAACACCACCTGAAAGCTGGCGGTAAATATTTATATCTTCAGGATTTAAAACATCGCCCATTCTTACTTCGGCACTGCTTGATTGAGCACCTTCATTAACACCTGCGGTTAAAGCAATATGGCTGTGCTCATCAATAATACCCGGTGTTAGATGTTTACCTTGTGCATCAATAATTTTAGCGAAAGCCATTTTTGGCGTATCAATGTTTTTTGCAATGCGTACAATTTTTCCCTCTACAATGTACACATCATGATCAACCAATATGCTGTCATCATTGTTTGTCCACACAGTAGCATTTTTAATTAAGATGGCAGAATAACGGTTCTTAAATTTATTCCATTGTTCCTTAAAAATTCCTTTTTCATCCGGCAAAGGCTCACCAAAAGCATTGAAAGGATAAATAACCTTTCCTAAATTAAGATCTGTTTTTTTATCGCCTGGTTTTGGTTTTGTTGTTGTATCAACAGCAGATTCGTAAGTCATTTTAAAATCGAACCAATCACCATTTGCCAACTGGCCTTTTCCTTCAAAGCTCTTTGAAATAGCATCATAATTACCATTTGCACGAATAGTTTTTGTTGAATCATAAGAAAAACTAAAAGAAATTTGATTGTTTGTGAAGTGATAACTTAAGTTCTTTTTCGCAGTATCAATTGTGATCTTAGCTTGTGGCGTTGGCAGATCGCCAGAGATCTTTATTTTATAATTTTTACCCGGTGTATTCAACACGTAATTGCCGCGAATATCCAGGGCGTTTATATCTGAAAAAATAGTTGGTTCGCCACCTGACCAGTTTTGCATGATCACCGCATCATTTTCAAAAATAGATTTATTGCTTATGAAAAAATTTGCAAAAAGATCTTTTTTCAAGCTTCCGACTTTATCCTGTACATTAATAAACGTGGCAGGATTTACGGTTAAAGCTTTTAAAGCCATTTTCTCTGAAAGCCCATATTTTACAGCTTTCCTGAGGTTAGAAAGAAACTGACTTCTATCTTTAAGATCAGCGGCTGTTAAACAAAAAGTGATCGCGTTTTTTTCAAACTCGGCAGGATTGGTTGGTGCCAGTTCCCAATGTTTTAATTCTGCCAGTGAAACCGCTTCTGCATCAAAAGGATCTTCCACATCATAAGCAACAGGAAAATTTAAAGGCACAATATATTTTAATTGTGTGTTTTGAATATCGTTCATACGTTGATATTCATTACCTCCGGCTTTAATAATATACTTTATATTAAATTCTTTACCAACTTTTGCTGCACGTAATGCGTTGTATTTATCATTGGCTTCAAAAATCGCTGGCAGGTCTTTAATTTTATTTAATGCGTCTAACGAAATATTGTATTCGTTTTTATTTTGATTTTGCGCATACCATAAAGCATCGTAATAGGTTTGACGCAACAGAGCAATACTTCCGGTTAAAGAACTCGGGTAATCCTGTGTTGAAGAACCTTTCGAGAAAGAATAAAATCCGGCCGCTTTATCTAAAATAATATTTTCGTTCTCATTCTTACCTGTTAAGTTTACAAAAACACCACTTCCTCTTACAATGCCATCTCTACGAAAAGATAATACTGAACTAAAGCCTGATTTTTTTAACTCTTCTGCCTTTTCTTTATTCACTAAAAAAACTTTATACGCTTCATAATCTGATCGGATGGCTTGATTCCAACCGTAGGCACCTTTAACATTACTTTCCATTTGCGGGGTACCGTGATTATGCCCTGCTGCCGGCCTTGAATCAGTAATACCGTAATCAGAATAAAGATCAATAAAAGAGGGATAAATAAATTTTCCATTGAGATCGTAAACAATAGCATTTTTGGGAAGATCTACTTTCTCTGCCGCAGCAATGATCCTTCCATCCTGTATTAAAAGTGTGCCTTTTTTTATTAAGGTCTCAAAATCAACATAAATAGTTGCATTTGTAAAAGCGTAAATACTATGTATGTTGAAAGGCGCGCCATTTGTAGGAAAAGTAGATTGTGCGGTATACTTTAAACTAAAAAAAATTACTATTATCAGCAATAAGCTTATTCGTTTCATCTATCAATTAGTTATTATAAAATATTTATACTCTGCTTTTATTCGCAAACCCTCAAATTTAAACAGATTTACGAAAATTACTACCTCTTATTTGCTTTTTTATTCCGTCTTTATCCTTAATTTTACAACAAAATATCAAAATATGTATAAAGGCTTTTTACATACCCATTATTTAGTTGTATGCTTGTTTTTACTGCTTTATGTAATAAAAACAGTTTTATTGTTAAGCAATAAAAACAACCTGTTAACTGCCTTTTCAAAAAAGACAAGAATATTTGAAATTGTTATCAGTGTTCTTTTTTTATTGACCGGAATTTATTTGATGACACAAATACCTTACGGTGGTAAATATGATTATTTATTATGGATAAAATTAATAATGATATTTTCCTCTATACCTGTTGCCGTTATTGGTTTTAGAAAACAAAGAAAGATGCTAGCCGCATTAAGTTTATTAATGATCACCGGAAGCTTTGGGCTAGGAGAAATTTATCATAAAAAGAAAGGTATTGCTAAGGATCCTGAAACTAAAACAGAATCACATGAAGTTGCTGCAACAGATGGAAAATCGTTATACGAAGCCAATTGTGTTTTATGCCATGGTTCAGATGGAAAATTAGGGATGGCCGGTGCAAAAGATCTTGGTACAACGTTATTAGATCAAGCCGGCATAAAAGAAATAATTGTTCATGGAAAAGGTGCAATGCCCGCTGCACCTGTAAATGATGAGCAGGCAATGGCTATTGCAGAATATGTGAATAGCCAGATTAAAGGGCACTAAGATCAATGAAAGAAACAGTATCTACCGAAATACCAACACATACCTGCGTTTTAATTGGTGTTATAAATAAATTACAAGATGATGGCCTCGCCAAAGAATATCTTGACGAGCTTGCTTTTTTAGCAGAAACTTATGGTCTTGAAACAAAAAAAGCATTTACGCAAAAACTTGAAAAACCTGATAAAGCAACCTTTATTGGAAAAGGAAAAGTAGCCGAGATCAAAAATTTTGTTATTGAAAATAAAATTGATGTTGTGATTTTTGACGACGAGCTTTCTCCATCTCAACAACGAAATCTTGAAAAAGAATTAGGTAAAAAAATATTAGACCGTACCACTTTAATTCTTGAAATATTTGAACAGCGCGCACAAACCGCGCATGCAAAAACGCAGGTTCAGTTAGCGCAATACCAATACATGTTACCCCGCTTAACAGGTATGTGGACTCACCTGGAAAGGCAACGTGGTGGTACCGGAACCCGCGGTGGTGCCGGTGAAAAAGAAATTGAAACAGATAGAAGAATAGTGCGAGATAAAATTGCGCTACTAAAAGAAAGATTAAAAGAGATCGATAAACAAATGGCCACGCAACGTAAAAACCGTGGTGAATTAATTCGTGTAGCTTTAGTTGGTTATACAAATGTTGGTAAAAGCACTATCATGAATATGCTAAGCAAGAGCAGTGTTTTTGCTGAAAATAAATTATTTGCCACTTTAGATACAACTGTAAGAAAAGTAACTATTGATAATCTATTTTTTCTTTTAAGTGATACGGTAGGATTTATAAGAAAGCTGCCAACCGAATTGGTGGAAAGTTTCAAATCTACGCTTGACGAGGTTCGCGAGGCCGATGTATTGATTCATGTTGTAGATATTTCTCATAAAAATTTTGAGGAACATTTAAATGTCGTTAAGCAAACTTTGCACGATATTGGTGCCGGGGATAAGCCGGTTATTTTAGTGTTCAATAAAATTGATGCGTTTACTTACACTAAAAAAGATGATGATGATCTTACACCAACAACGCGTGAAAATTTATCGTTAGAAGATATAAAAAATACCTGGATGAAAAGCCTTAACAATAAAGTTTTATTTATTAGTGCGCAGGAAAAAGAAAATATTGATGAGTTCAAAAAAACGGTTTACGAGCTCGTAAAAGAATTACATATCAAACGTTATCCTTATCACAATTTATTGTATTAATGAATGTTGAATTTATAAATGCTTCAGTTAATGATCTGCCCAAGATCGTTGCTACTTATAATTCAACCGTGATGTCTCGCCTTGTTACTGCAGATCTTGAGCCGGTAAGTGTTGAAAGTAAATTAGCATGGTTCAACGCACACTCTTCTGATAAAAGACCGTTATGGTTGGTAATGCTTGATGGACAATATGCGGGTTGGATGAGCTTTAATTCTTTTTATGGTCGCCCTGCTTATGATGGAACTGTTGAAGTAAGTATTTATTTAGAAGAAAGTTTAAGAGGAAAAGGTTTAGGAAAGATCTGTTTACAAAAAGCAATTGCCGTTTCTCCTTCATTAAACATCCATTCACTTTTAGGTTTTATTTTTGGACATAATAAACCAAGCCTTAAATTATTTTATCAATTCGAGTTTGAAAAATGGGCGCATTTACCCGAAGTTGCAAATATGGATGGTATTATGCGAGACCTTATCATTCTTGGAAAAAAGGTTGGCTAAATCTTTGGCTTATTATTGTTAATTAAGTAAATTGCAGCTAATAAATCATGTCGTTTTTCTCAGAAATAACTAATGAGTTTGCATCACAGCAATCGCAATTTTGGAATTATACAAAAGATAGTCTAAAGCATCCCGCCTTAAAAAACGTTTATTATGCTGTTTTTTTAGCTTACCTGCTTTGCTTTGTGTTAGAAATTATATTGCCAAAACAACGTAAACATGGCGTTATGTTGCGCAAATACTTTTGGCAGGATACGTTTTATGTTTTATTTAATGATATTTTAATAAATGTTCTGGGCTTTTTTGCTCTATGCGCAGTAACTGAATTTGCATTTTTAAAATTCATGGCGCTGTTTAATGTACATAGTCTTAAAGTGATGGATATTACTCATCTTAATCCGTGGTTACAGATATTGATCATGTTTATCCTTCAGGATTTTTGCGAATGGTTAGCCCATGTTATTTTACACCGTTCAAATTTTTTCTGGGAGTTTCATAAGATCCATCATGCACAGGAAGAATTGGGTGCCGCCTCTACCCGCCACTTTCATTGGGTGGAAATGATCGTTTTTAAGCCACTTATTTTTATCCCATTTGCAATGATCGGTTACTCGGCCGTGGATTACTTCCTGTTTCAAATAACCGTTCAAAATGTTTGGGGTTTTTTTACGCATATGAACATAAAAGTAAAATGGGGTTGGTTAAATTATATCATCAACACACCCGAAAGCCATGCATGGCATCATGCTAAAAATGTAGATAGAAAATATGGCGTTAACTACGCCTCTATTTTAAACATATGGGACCTAATGTTCGGACATTTTCATCTGCCAAAAGACAAACAACCCATTTTAGGCGTTGTGGGCGGAAAAGAAGTGCCAACAACTTTTATAGGCCAATTTATTTATCCTTTTAAAAAGAATTTTAGCGGTAAGAAAAAGTAATTTAAAATTACACAATGCTTTTTTAATTTGAATCTTCATATTTCTTTTAGTTTAAATTCACGCCTCTTCCATTTATTAAAATATACTAAAAAGTTTTAGTTTTAGATTTTTAGTTTAGAATGTGATATAATGAGTGAATAAAGCCTTTTACTGAGTAAAACGGTTCCGTTTATTCATTTTAAAGATTAGATTTATATAAAATCTCCCGTTCATGAAAAAAAATCTGCATTATGCCCTCGCTATAATTTTTGTATTTTTTTACTCTACTTTTTTTCCACAAACGCCGGCTTGTCCAAATGGATTGGTGTTTATGCATACCAGCCCAATCACTATTTATAATCCCGCTTTACCATATAGCGCAACTAACCCAAGTAATACTGCTATACCAACTGGTGGTACTGGTTTATCGTACGGACCAAATTTAAATGCAGCATTTCCGAGCCCAACTTTTTATACGACCATTGGTGGCTTTATGGCCTGGTGGAATGGAACTGCATGGGTAACTACTACTCATACTATGCCATTTGTAAACCTTGGTGGCGGCGGTGGTGTTATTTACGGCTTAAATGGTAGCAACGGACAGATCTATGTATATAACGGTACGGGGAATGCCACACCATTAACTACAATAACCAATTTTAATGGCGGTGGGCCTTATGACCTTGTTGTAGATAATTGCGGAAATTTTTATGTATTGATCACAACTACACCACAATCAATGACCATGTATGGCCCTAATGGCGCACAGCAATGTACTTATAACATGACGGGTATGCCCAGTACATCTGCCGGTGGTGGATTTGCAATTGTAAACGGACAGGTGGTTGTAAGTAATACCGGTGGTATTTATACAGGCAATATTACAGGTACAACCATTTCATTTACAAACACAAACACGAATAGTTTCGGTGCGGGTGACTTTGCTAATTGCCCTTTACCATGCGGGCCGTTAACTGTAACTGCAGCTAACACAACCACAAGCATCCCGCTAGGCTGTAACTCCGGAACAGCTAATGTTGTTGCTAATACTACAGCAGCTCCTGTAACTTATAACTGGGCTGGCCCCGGAATAGTAAGTGGTGGAACTTCATCATTAGCAGTTGTTAATGCCCCGGGTGTATACACAGTTACTGTTGTTCAGGCGGGGTGTCCTACACAAACCATTACTGCAACTACAAATGTTGTTGGTACAACTACTTTTGTTGCAACAATTTCTGCATCGGGTACTATTACTTGTACAAATTCAACCATACAACTAACTGCTAATCCTGGTCCTGCCGGTCATACATACACATGGAGTGGTCCGGGAATTGTTGGTGCAAATAATACACAGATCATTAATGTAAATTTACCGGGAGTTTATTCTGCTACCGTTGGAAATACCGCAAGTGGATGTAAAGGTACTGCAACAATAAATGTAACATCAAACTTAATTCCACCCACTCTTGTTGTTGGTCCATCAACATCTTCAATATGTACAGGTAATTCTGCTAATATTAGTGTTTCGGGTGCCAATTCCTATGTGTGGAGCCCCGCAACAGGTTTAAATACTACTACCGGGCCAAATGTTGTGGCTAGCCCGGTTGTTACAACTACTTATAATATTATTGGGACTGTTGGAACCTGTACAAGCTCGGCAACGGCTGTGGTTGTAATTAATCCTCAACCGGCAATTTCCGCGAACGTAACAGATGCAAATTGCGGTAATTCAAATGGAAGCATCGTAATTAATAATATTTCTCCTCCGGTTCAAACCGTTGTTAGTTTTTCTTTGAACGGAACCGCAATTCCTTCACAAACAGTTACGGGATTAGCGGCAGGCTCCTATACGTTAGGAGTAACTAATAATTTTGGTTGTAAAACATTTATTACCGTAACCGTTAATAATACTCCAGGAGTTACAGCTTTAGCAACAACATTTATCAATCCAACCTGTGGCAATTCGAACGGATCAATTACACTAGGTGCTGTTACAGGTGGAAGCTCGCCTTATCAATTTAGTATAAATGGCGGACCATTTACAGCAACTCCACCATTAACAAATCTACCGGCCGGCTCTTATACAATTACAGTTAAGGATGTAAATAATTGTCTTTTTACTAAAATAGTTACACTCACAAATACTGCAGGACCAACAAATATTACATTTACTACTTCTCCAACAGCTTGTGTTGGTAATACAGGTATACTTGGCATTACTGGCGTAACGGGTGGCAATCCTGCTTATAGCTTTAGCGTGAATGGTGTGGCAACAGGTTCGGTTACAAATAACCTTTCAGCAGGACCAAAAACAATTACAGTATCAGATATAAATGGATGTACTTATAGTATTACCGCAAACATTCCAACAGTTGCCGGGCCAACCGCCGCTACAATTTCAGTAACTGCTGCTGCCTGTGGTAATGCAAATGGCAGCGCCACTGTAACAGGAGTTACGGGTGGTTTACCCGCTTATCAATATTCATTTAACGGTGGGCCTTTTGTAGGAAGTGCAATACAAAGTGGTATGCTTGCAGGGCCGAAAACAGTTGTAATTAAAGACGCCAACTCATGTACACTAACAGTTAATTTTATTATTGGCAATACAGGCTCTCCGAGTTCTGCGATTGCTACATTAACAAATGTAAGTTGTTTTAATGGTGCTAACGGAGGCTTTAGTGTTTCTACAAGTGGTGGTACTCCCGGATATAGTTATACGTTAGCTCCGGGAAATATTACAAGCGGCTTTGGAATCTTTACAGGATTAACAGCGCAAAACTATACGGTAAATGTTCAGGATGCATTAGGTTGCGTTACAACCATTACAGCATCTATCGGGCAACCTTCTCCGCTTACGTTAAATGTTTCTTCTCTTTCACCTTCTTGTAACGGAGGAAATAATGGAACAATTACAGCAACCGGTGCTGGAGGTACAAGTCCTTATGTATACAATATTAACGGCGGCCCAAATCAAACAAGCAATACTTTCACTTCAAACATTTCTGCAGGTGCTTATAACATCACCGTTATTGATAATAAAGGGTGTAGCTTAAGTCAAACAGTATCGGTTACACAACCTTTACCAATTACACTAACGCTTAGCAGTGTGTCGGCAAATTGTTCAAGCGCAAATGGCACGGCCAATGTTGCCGCAAGTGGAGGAACACCTATTTATACTTATACGTGGTTACCTGTTGGCGGTAATAATCCACAAACAATTGGTGTTATAGCAGGAAGCTATACTGTAACTGTAAAGGATAGTAAAGGATGTATTCAAACAGGAATTGTAAGTGTTACTGCTACACCGGGTGGCACTGCCGTAATTACCAATACAACAAATGTAAGCTGCTTTAATTCAGCAAATGGAAGTTTAACTGCAAATATGATCGGTAATGTAACGGCACCTTTAACCTACTCATGGAGCAATGGCTCAACGCTGCAAACGGCTTCGGGGTTGGTTCCGGGAAATTATACTGTTACAGTTTCTGATTTTTACGGTTGTAAATCTTCTACGGTTGGAACAATAACACAACCGGGTAATATTATTTTAGCTTCGGCTTCTTCTAATGCTTCCTGCTTTAATTCAGCAACAGGAAGCGCAACAACTATTGTAAGCAGTGGTGGTACACCTGGGTTTACTTTTTTATGGGCTCCGGGTGGCTCTACAACAAGTGTGGTTTCAGGTTTATTTGCAGGAACCTATACCTGCCAGGTAACAGATGCTAACGGATGTATAAAAACAAGTACCATAAGTATTACACAACCCAGTTCGGTTACAATAAATACAAATACATTAACCGCAACCTGTAACCAGTCAAATGGCGCTGCTTCAGCTACCGCTACAGGAGGTACAGGCCCGTATACATATACATGGAGTACGAACTTTGTTGGTCAAACGTTATCAAATGTTCCGGCCGGAACTTACACTGTGCAGGTAAAAGATGCCAATGGTTGTTTATACACCTTAGCAGCTACAGTTCCTAACGCTTCTGGACCTGCCATAAGTGTTACAAGCTTTACTAACCCAAATTGTTTTGGTGGGAATAACGGTATAGCTACAACTACTATTAATCCTGGTACTCCGGGCCCCGGGTTTCCGGTATACAGTTGGAGCAATGGTCAAAATACAGGAACAGCAACAAATTTAATGAACGGAGTTTATACTGTTACATTAACAGATGCTACCGGTTGTATTGCTTCGGCTAGTGTTACAATAACACAACCAAGCTCATTAACCTTAAATGTTACAGGAACAAATCCTAAATGTTTTAATGCAACAAACGGAACTGCTAATGCGGGTGTTTTAGGAGGAACACCTGGTTATACTTACGCATGGCTTCCTGCACCGGGCGCGGGAGGAAACTCTGCAACACCAAGTGGTATGGGTCCTGGTAATTATAATGTAACTGTTACAGATAGTAAAGGATGTATCATACAAGGATCTGTTTCATTGGCAAATCCACCACAAATGTTATCGAGTGTTAGTTCTACAAATGTTACATGTTTTAGCGCTTGCAATGGTTTAGCAATAGGTTCGGTTTCTAATGCAATTGGTACCGTATCTTATTTTTGGACGGGTGGGCCATCTCCGTTAACGACACAAAACGTTAGTAACCTTTGTACCGGAACATTTAGTATGATGGCAACAGATCAAAATTCGTGTACATCAACAACTGTATTTAATATTACACAACCAACTCTATTAACAGTTAGTATTAGTGCCATTGGCACACCAAGCTGTAATGGTTATAGTAATGGATTTGCTACAGCATCTCCGAATGGAGGAACTCCGGGCTATACTTATAACTGGAGCAATTCTCAAAACGGTGCCACAGCTACTAATTTAATTGCAGGCAATTATACTATTACAGTAACAGATTCTAAATCGTGTACTGCAACTGTAGTGGCAAACGTTACACAACCGGCAGGACTTAGCGTAGTGGTGACACATACAAATATTTCCTGCTTCGGTTTAAATAACGGAATTGGAAATGTAAATTATTCAGGTGGTACAGGTATCCCAACAATTTTATGGCAACCAAGTTTGGCCAATACGCAATATGTTAATACGCTTGCTCCGGGAAATCATACTGTAACATTAACAGATGCTAATAGTTGTACCGTTCAATCCACTTTCTCGTTAACACAACCTTCGCAATTAGTAGCAAATATTACAACCGTTGTACCAACAAATTGTGGCCAATCAAATGGAAGTAGTTCAGTTGCAGCCAGCGGAGGGGCCGGTGGTTATACTTATCAATGGACATCTAATCCAAGCTTTACTTCACCTTCTATAATAAACGTAGTAGCGGGTGCGTATTCTGTAACTATAACAGATGCTAATGGATGCACAGCTACTACAGCAACTGTAATTCCAAATATTGCAGCACCGGTGGTGGTGGTTACTAATACTTTAGCCGTATCTTGTTTTGGAATGGCAAATGGTGGAGCTACAATTATTGCCACCGGTGGAGCTGGTGGTAACACTTATTTATGGAGCTATCTTGCACAAACAACACAAAATGTAAACAACCTGCCTTCAGGTTTACACAGTATAACTGTTACAGATGCTGCAGGTTGTATTGGTGGTGCAATTGTAAATATTACACAACCCACTCAATTAGTAACTGCTATTGGTTCTGTTACGAACGTTGCATGTAATGGCCAATTTAATGGCGCGGCGCAAATGCTAACTAACGGAGGAACGCCTAATTATTCTTATTTATGGTTACCAAGTGCTCAAACAAATTCTATTCTCACTGGTGTAGGAACCGGTGTTTATAGTTGCACTGTAACAGATGCTAATGGTTGTACAAGTTCTAAAACTGTAAATATTTCTCAGCCAAATCCATTATTAATAACAACAAATACAGTTATTCCAAACAATTGTAATGCGTTTGCTGCAGGACAAATTAATACGAGTATTACAGGCGGAACACCAACATATACATTAACATGGTCACCAGCCCAACCTTCTAATCCATCAATTACAAACTTAACCGCGGGCACTTATAGTTTATTGATCATTGATACTAAAGGATGTACAACCAACAGTGTATATACTTTAACCGATCCCCCTGCTCTTGTAATTCAATCTACAACTACAACACAGGCAACCTGCGGTAATTCTAACGGCACAGCAAATGTGAATATTACAGGTGGCACTCCAAATTATTCTTATAACTGGAATACCTCAACACCACAATTAACTTCCGCTGCAAATAATCTTCCTCCTGGTAATTGGGTATTAACCACAACAGATGCTAAAGGCTGTGTTATAACAGCAACTGTTACGATCAATGCTGCAGCATTACCTTCTGTAACTGCACTATCAAATAATATATTATGTTTTGGGCAAGCTAACGGAAGCGCAACTTTAACAGCTAACGGTGTAGGAGGTTTCGCTTACAACTGGAGCCCTTCTGGTTTTACTTCTGCAATTGTAAATGGTTTAAATGCGGCAGTACATTCAGCTACGATTACAGATCTCAATGGTTGTAAAACATATACTACTGTTGTAATTTCAGAACCTTCGGTATTAGCTTTAAATGTTTCTCCTCCGCAAATAATTTGTTATGGAACATCAGCACAGTTATACGGGCAAGCATCAGGAGGAACCGTTCCTTACTCATACACGCTTACTAACCTCACAACTAATGCAAGTACAAATGCAACAACAGCTAATGGTATAAATGCAACTCCAATTTTAAATTCTACCACTCAATATACTGTTGCAGTAATTGATGCAAATGGTTGCGCTAATGGCCCTCAAACTATTTTGGTAAATGTCCATCCGCAATTATTAGCCAGCGGTGCATCATACACAATTTGTGATAAAGACAAGGTAATTTTAACACCAAACATAACCTCTCCCGGCAAAGGCGGGCCATACACTTATTTATGGTCGAACACAAGTATTGGAGCTACAACAACAGTTACGGCAAATTATGCAAACAATCCAAATACGTATAACGTGATGATAGATGATGGCTGTACCGTTCCTGGAACTAATGCTACTTTTAATATTTACGTTAATCCTTCACCTCAATTTAGTTTCACGCCGGCAGGCGCTAAAGGTTGCGCACCTCTGGCAGTAACATTTACAGGCACATCTACAAACCCTAATTACGATACATCAACTGATATATTTTATTGGAATTTTGGAGGAGATCATAATGGCGGTGGCCCTGTACCGGGAAATCCTATGAGCATCAATTATCTAACTCCTGGTTCATACACTATGCAGGTATTAGTTTCTAACTCTTTTGGCTGTAGAAAAGATTCTATAACAAATAAAATAATAACCGTTTACCCTGTACCAGTTGCAGGCTTCTTTGCAAATCCTCAGAGCGCCGATCTTTTAAGTCCGGTCATTAGCTTTACAAATACATCTATGGGTGCTAACTTTTATTCGTGGGATTTTGGAGATTATGGTACGCCAAACAATTTATCATCTGCATTAAATCCTTCTCATGCTTATAGCCTTGTTGGGACTTATAAAGTATACCTTGCTGCAACCAATTCTTTTGGCTGCTCTGATACAACCGAGAACTTTATAGACATTACTCCTGTCATGACAATTTATATTCCTAACACATTTACACCAGATGATAATGGAAGAAATGATGTTTTTATGCCTTATGGAATTGGAATAAGTGAAGAAAAATACCAGATGGAGATCTTTGATCGTTGGGGAGAATCTATTTTCACATCTAACGAACTTAAAAAAGGTTGGGATGGCAGAGCAAAAGGCTCAAGCTTAGTGTCACAGGATGGTGTTTATATTTACAAGATCACAGTTATGGATTTTGAAAATAATAAGAAAACATACGTAGGTCACGTAACATTATTAAAACAATAAACCAAAAAGCCATCCCTTACCGGATGGCTTTTTTAGCCCCATTATCAACGAGTGCTCGTATTATAGCAAAAATTCTATCCTTTCAGATAATATTACGTTAAAAAAACAATAAAAATCATTTTTATTATCTCACCTTTATTTTTTAAAATCGAACATTCTAATTAAAATTGTTGTTAAATTTATTGCTTATTCAGACCTATGACACATTTATCTAAAAGAGTAAATAATATATCGGAATCGCAAACAATTGCGATGGCAAGAAAAAGCCGTGAATTAAAAGCTGCAGGAATTGACATCATAAGTTTGAGTCTTGGCGAACCGGATTTTTCAACACCACAGGTAATAAAAGATGTTGCAAAAAAAGCAATTGATGATAATTTTAGTTACTACACACACGTATCAGGTTATGTTGAATTAAGAAATGCTATTTGCGAAAAATTTAAACGCGATAACGGGTTAACTTATACAAATGATGAGATCGTAGTTTCAACAGGCGCAAAACAAAGTATTGCTAATGCTGTTTTATGTTTAGTTGATCCGGGTGATGAAGTAATTATACCTGCACCATTTTGGGTAAGTTATTTAGAGATCTTAAAATTAGCAGAAGGAACTCCTGTAATTGTTAATACAAAAATTGAAGCAGATTTTAAGATCACACCTGCTCAATTAGAAAAAGCAATTACACCAAAAACACGTTTAATAATGATCAGTACACCTTGTAATCCAACGGGCAGTGTGTATACAAAAGCAGAATTAAAAGCGTTGGCAGATGTTATTGTAAAATATCCTGAACTTTATATTATTAGTGATGAGATCTACGAACATATTAATTTTATTGGCGGCCATGAAAGCTTTGCGCAATTTGATTTTATAAAGGATAGAGTAATTACAATTAACGGTGTTTCAAAAGGCTTTGCAATGACCGGCTGGCGTGGTGGTATTATGGCCGCGCCAAAATGGATAGCGCAGGCTTGTGACAAAATGCAGGGGCAATTTACATCTGCTACATGCAGCATTACTCAAAAAGCAATGCACAAAGCAATGGAGTTGGATTATGAAACTTACATTAAACCAATGCGCGATGCCTTTTTAAAACGCAGAGATCTTGTTTTAAATTTAATGAAAGATATTCCGGGTTTAAAAACTAACGTTCCGCAGGGTGCCTTTTATGTTTATCCTGAAGTAACTTATTATTTCGGAAAAAAATATAAAGATCATACCATCAATAACGCTACAGATCTTTCTTTATTTTTATTGGATGAAGGTCATTTGGCATTAGTGCCAGGCGCAGCCTTTGGTGATGATATTTATATTCGTTTCTCTTATGCTACCAGCGAGGAGAATTTAATAGAAGCTTTAAAAAGAATGAAAGAAGCTTTAGCAAAACTTCAATAATTTTTATAACAAACAATGAAGAAATTTTCTGTAAAAAAAGATTATATCCGCGAAGTATTTAAATCCTTTAACGACCTAAACGTTCTTATTATCGGCGATGTAATGATCGATAGTTATTTGTGGGGAAAAGTAAATCGTATTTCGCCGGAAGCGCCTGTACCCATTGTAGCCGTTACAAAAAAAGAAAGAAGATTAGGTGGGGCAGCTAATGTGGCTTTAAATGTTCAGGCATTGGGCGCTAATCCAATATTGTGTTCGGTAATTGGCGTTGATTATGAAGGTCAGGCATTTCTTGATCTTTTAAAAACTCAAAAGCTTAGTCAAAAAGGAATTTTAAAAATACGTGATAGAGTTACTACAGTAAAAACACGCGTAATAGGCAATAATGCACAATTATTAAGAGTGGATGAAGAGGTTGAAGATGAAATTGCACCTTCAGAAACACAACAATTATTAACGCTTATCTCTTATATTATTACTCATGATAAAATTGATGTAATTATTTTTGAAGATTATAATAAAGGCCTGATCACTTCTAAATTAGTAAGCAAAGTAGTTGAGCTGGCAAAAAGCAAAAACATTCCAACTTGTGTTGACCCTAAGAAGAAAAACTTTAATACATATAAAGGCGTGAGTTTATTTAAACCAAATTTAAAAGAGTTGCGTGAAGGTATTAAAATGGATGTGAGTGGGGATAATATTAACGAGCTTCAACGTGCGGTAAGCAGCTTTAGAGTGAAACAAAAAGCAGAAACTGTTTTAGTAACACTTGCAGAAAAAGGCGTGATAACCAATTCACGCAAAATAAAAGAACATATTACCGCACATGTGAGAAGTATTGCTGATGTAAGTGGCGCCGGTGATACGGTAATTAGCGTTGCCTCTTTATGCCGTGCTTTAGATTGTAATGATATTTTTACAGCAGCATTAGCTAACTTATCCGGTGGTATAGTTTGCGAACAAATAGGCGTTGTACCAATTGATAAATCTCAATTGTTTGAAGAAGCTTTAAAATTGAACTTCGTAAAATAATGCAGCACGATAAAGTTACTCCGTACACAAACGCAGATCCGAAAAAAGAACAGGTTGCAAAAATGTTTGACAATATTGCCAAACGCTATGACCTTATAAATACAATACTTTCTTTTGGTACACATAAAAGCTGGCGCAAAAAGTGCGTGAGACTTTTAAAAAGCAAACAACCAAAAAACATTCTTGATGTTGCCACCGGAACCGGTGATTTTGCAATTGCCTGTGCGGAGTTAAACCCAACAAAAATAATTGGCATCGATATTAGTGAAGGCATGATGGAATTAGGTAGAGAGAAAATAAAAAATGTTGGTCTTGATAAATTAATTACCCTTGAATACGGCAATGCCGAAACGCTTGACTTTCCAGACGATACCTTTGATGCAATTGTTGTAGGCTTTGGCGTTAGAAATTTTGAGAATCTTGAAAAAGGCCTTTTAAATTTACAACGCATTTTAAAACCAAACGGACAAATAGTTATCCTTGAAACCTCTTTTCCGAAAAATAAATTCTTTAAAGGCATTTATAATATCGGCTTTTCTATTCTTACACCTTTGATCGGGAAAATGTTCTCAAAAGATAAAAAAGCTTACGATTACCTTACAAATAGCGTAAAAGCATTTCCTCATAACGAAAATTTTGTGACTATCTTAAACAAATTAAATTACAGGAATACTTTTTTTAAAGGCTTAGGCATTGGCTCTGCGGCTATCTATTACGCTGAGAAATAACCTCTTATAATATTTAGCTTTTAAAAACTGTTATCTCAAATAACTCGTATATTTAATACTAATTTATAGTTAAAATTATGAGCAATTATTTATCTATTCCTCTTATTTCATGGGCCGCTGTAGCTATTATTATGGTAATAGTTTTTTTATGGGCATTAAAAATAAAAAACAATGGTATTGTAGATATTTTTTGGGCCTTTAACTTTACGGTTATTGCAGGTATCATTTGGTATTTAGCAGATGGAAGCCCTGAAAGAGTAAATTTAGTTTGCGGCCTGGCAGGTTTATGGAGTTTGCGATTAGGAATCTATTTATTGATCCGTGTTGGTGGACATATAAAGGAAGAAGAAGGCCGCTATAAACAATTACGTTTAGAATGGAATGACACAAAATTCTTTTTCTTCTTCCAAATGCAAGCCTTTTCAAATGTGATGCTTTCTATTCCGTTTTTTATTATCGCTTTAAATAAAGATGCGCAAATTTCTATTATAGAATATATTGGTGCTGGCTTATGGTTAATATGCATCATTGGCGAAGGTATTTCTGATTGGCAATTAGCGTATTTTAAAAAACAACCTGAAAATAAAGGCAAAGTTTGCCAATACGGCTTATGGAATTATTCGCGTCACCCAAATTATTTTTTCCAATTCTCTATCTGGATCTCAGTTTTAATATTTGCATTACCTAGTCCGTATGGTTGGTTGGCTGTCATTTGTCCTTTATCAATTGGTTATTTAATTTTTAAAGTTACCGGTATACCGATGACAGAAGAACAGGCAGTTCGAAGTAAAGGTGAAGCTTATAAAGAATACCAAAGAACAACCAGTGCATTTATGCCGTGGTTTAAAAAACATTAACGGAAAATGTAAAAGGGAAAATGGAAGATGTAATTATATCCCCATTTCCATCTTACCTCTTCCTTTTTACATTTAAAAAAAGATTATGTTTTACGATAAATTATTAGAAAAAAATAAGGTTCCCGATTCTCTTATTCGCATTGGCATTCGCAACTTATTAAAACAACGTTTACAGGATGAGGCTAAAGGGAATACAGAAGCACAACAGGCGCATTTAATGCAATTGATAGATGAATTAAAAGCATCGCCAATTGCCGTTAACACACAGGAAGCAAACGAACAACATTACGAAGTGCCTACTGAATTTTACACCTATTGTTTAGGCAAACATTTAAAATACAGCAGCGGTTATTGGAATAAAGGAGTTACAGATATTGATATTTCTGAAAAAGACATGTTGGATATCACCTGCCAGCGAGCTGAATTAATTGATGGCCAGGATGTTTTAGAACTAGGCTGTGGCTGGGGATCTCTATCTTTATTCATGTCTGCAAAATTTCCTAAAAGTAATTTTACGGTTGTTTCAAACTCGCGCACTCAAAAAATTTATATTGATGAGCAGGCTAAATTAAGAGGCATAAATAATCTTACTGTTATTACCATTAACATAAATGATTTTACGTTAGATAAAACATTCGACAGAGTTGTTTCGGTAGAAATGTTTGAGCATATGCGTAATTATGAGAAGTTGATGCATAAGGTTTCCACTCTATTAAAACCTGAAGGAAAATTATTTGTACATATTTTTACGCATAAAGAATATGCTTATAAATTTGAAGTTGTTGATGATAGCGACTGGATGAGCAAATACTTTTTTACCGGTGGCATTATGCCGAGCGATGATCTGTTGCTTTATTTTAATGAACATCTTTCTATACAAAAACACTGGCATGTAAGCGGTATGCATTATAGTAAGACCTCTGAAGCCTGGCTTCAAAATATGGATAAGCACAAAAACAAGATCATGCCTTTATTTGAACAAACTTACGGTAAAGAAAATGCTGTGAAATGGTGGGTTTACTGGCGCATCTTTTACATGGCCTGTGCTGAATTGTGGGCTTATAATAACGGTGAGGAATGGATAGTTAGTCATTATCTTTTTACAAAAAAATAAATTATGTGGCGATTGATCATTGCTGTTTTTCTTTTTCTTCTTTCTTTAATGGTACTTTTTAAAGCACCCACAAATTTCTTGTGGCGCGTATCTGTTGCTATTACAGAGTTTCCTTACATTTTTATTGCTGCAGCTGTTGTTTTATATATTATTTCCTATAAAGCAGATAAATATAAAACGGCTACTTTAATTATTAGCGCTATAACAATTGTTATGTATTCCTCACCTATGATCCAGGCTTATCAACGTGGTAAAAATTTAACGGAAGATCTTTTAAAAGCATTTCCTTTTAAGAACGAACAAGAGCAATTACAAGAACCCTACTCTTTCGGAAAAATGTTTAGTGGTATTGGCATTACAGATGTTACACCCAAGACTTTAACATATAAAAAGTTAACTGAAAAAGATCTAAATATTGATTTTTTTCCTTCAAGCACAAATTTAATTTCACCAACTGTGATCATCATTCATGGCGGCTCATGGGCCGAAGGTGACAGTAAACAATTACCGGCCTTAAACAGTTATTTGGCAAATAAAGGATACAATGTTGCTGCTATCAATTACCGTCTAGCTCCAAAATATAAATCACCAGCCCCTGTTGAAGATGTAAAAGATGCTTTAAAATATCTAATCGCTAATTCTGAAAAATTAAATATCGATACTTCTAATTTTGTTTTATTAGGTCGATCGGCCGGTGCACAAATTGCCTTATGTGCCGCTTATACTTTTAATGATCCAAAAATAAGGGGTGTAGTTTCGTTTTACGGACCCGCAGATATGGTTTGGGGCGCACGTATCAAAACAAATAAATTAGTTTTAAATACAGATAAGGTTTTTTCAGATTATTTAGGTGGATTGATAGATGCTGTTCCGGAAAAATATCATGAGGCCGGTGCTGTTGATCATATTACTAAAAACTCTACTCCAACGTTAATTATTCACGGTGAACATGATGCTATGGTTGCCTACGAGCACAGTGAACATTTAAATAAAAAACTAGAAGAAAATAAAGTGCAACATTATTTTTTAGATCTGCCATGGGCCACGCACGGTTGTGATTATAATATTAACGGACCAAGCGGGCAGATAACAACTTTTGCAATTGAACGCTTTTTAAATTCGGTTATAAAATATTAATGCAAACATTAGCTATTATAGGAACAGGTATTGCCGGAATGGGTTGTGGCCACTTACTTCAAAAAAAATACGAGCTTACTTTTTTTGAACAGAATAATTATATAGGCGGTCATACCAATACTTTTTCTACTGATGAAGACGGCAAGCAAGTTTACATGGATACCGGTTTTATGGTCTTTAATTTTGAAACTTATCCCAACCTCTGTAAATTATTTGATGAGATAAAAGCGCCGATCAAAAAAACTGACATGTCTTTTAGTGTGCAGCACGTACCAACAGGTCTTGAGTACTGCGGCTCTGGCTTGAACGGTTTATTTGCTCAACGAAAAAATATTTTTAACAGGCCTTATATAAAAATGTTAAAGGATATTACACGCTTTAATAAAATAAGCATTGAAATATTAGACGATCCAAAATATCAAAACTATTCTTTAGCGCAATACATTAAAGAATTTAATTTTAGCGAAGATATGTTGTGGAAATATCTTGTGCCTATGAGTTCTGCTGTTTGGAGCACACCAATGGATAAGATGTTAGACTTTCCTGCTGTAGCACTAATTCGTTTTTTTAAGAACCATGGTTTTTTAGGATTGAATACACAACACCAATGGTACACTTTAGAAAATGGCAGCCAGGCTTATCGCGAGATCTTAATAAAACCTTTTAAAGATAAGATCCAAATTAATAAAATGGTTACTAACGTAAATAGAAATGATGATGGCACGGCCACAGTTCATTTAAACGATGACTCATCGCAACAGTTCGACAAAGTTATTTTTGCAAGTCATGCTGATCAAACTTTAAAAATATTGGCACAACCAACTGCAGAAGAACAACGTTTATTAAGTCCGTTTAAATACCAGGAAAATTCTGCTACTGTTCACACAGACGAATCTATTATGCCTAAAACAAAACGAACCTGGAGCAGTTGGAATTACAGGATCGAACAAAGAAGTGGCAAACAAATTCCAAGTACCATTTACTGGATGAATAGTTTGCAAGCCGTTTCAAAAAAGAAAAATTATTTTGTTTCTATTGATGCTATTCCCGGAAGTATCGACAAAAAAAAGATCTTAAAAGAGATCGTGTACGAACACCCTTTGTTTGATGTTGCCGCAATGAACGCCCAAAAAGAATTACAAACTTTAAATGAAAAAGGGCCTTTATATTATTGCGGAAGTTATTTTAAATATGGTTTTCATGAAGATGCTTATGCGAGCTCTGTAGTATTATGTGAGCATATACTACGAAATACGAATTAACTACGAATGTACGAATCTGGATTTACGAAATACGAATAGCTACGAATAACGAATTAAAATACGAATGTACGAATCTGGGTTACGAAATACGAATTGTAGCAACAAAAGATATAATTAAACAGTTATCTTAGTATTATGGAAGTTAAACTTAAAAGAGATGATCTCGTTTATCCTGAGTTAAGCTATAAAATTGTAGGTTGTGCATTTGAAGTATTTAATGAATTAGGATTTGGTCATGCGGAGAAATATTACCAAAAAGCAATGGCAATAACTCTCAAAAATGCAGGTTTGAATTTTAAAGAACAGTTTTACGCACCTTTGAAGTTTCAAGGAGAGTTGGTTGGGAAATTATATCTCGACTTTTTAGTGGAAGATAAAGTAATTATTGAATTAAAAAAGAGTGATCATTTCTCAAAATCAAATATTGACCAGGTAAATCAATATCTATTGTCTAGCAAATTACAACTGGCATTGCTTATTAACTTCTCAGCAAAAGGAATTATCAGCAAAAGACTCGTTAATATTGAACAAAAATGAAATTGAAACTTTTAAATATTCGCAGAGCCTTAGCGGTTCGATTCGTATATTCGTACCTATTGGTATTCGTATAATGAATAGCTGTTTATATAGATCTTTAGTAATGCATAACCGCATGAAACCTGTTTCGCACCGGTTTCATTATAATGTGTTTATGTTCTATATTGATCTTGATGAAATTGAAATTCTAAAGAAGAAACTTTTACTTTTCAGTCATAATAAATTTAATTTTTTTAGTTTCAGAGATAAAGAACATTTACAATTACCGATCGGGAATCCTGATAAGACAAAAACAACCAAACAACATATTTTAAACTATCTTGAACAAAACGGAGCAGAGATTGTTCCTACTAAAATTATGTTACTGACCAACTTAAATGTTTTGGGTTACAATTTTAACCCTGTTTCTTTTTATTATTGTTTTGATGAAAAGGATGAAGCAATTTGTTGTATAGCAGAAGTTGGTAATACGTTTGGAGAGATGAAACCGTATCTTTTAACCAAAGAGAATTTGAAGGATAATGCATTTCATTTAAATACAACCAAGTATTTTTACGTGTCGCCGTTTATGGAACACGATTCGAATTTTGATTTTAATCTTGCTATTCCCGGTGAAAAATTAAATAACCGTATTGACACTATTAAAAATGGGGAGCGGGTTTTCATTAGTACTTTAACGGGCAATAAAAAACCCATAAATAATCTTAATTTGCTTTGGTACAGCATCCGTTTTCCATTTATAACATTAAAGATCATCACCTTAATTCATTGGAATGCTTTGCTATTGTGGAGAAAAAAGATCCCATATCACAAAAAAGGCGAAAATCAACATCTGCAAAAGGATGTGCATCGTAGATATAAAAGCGAGTAAAAAACACAAAAAAATGTAAGGAAAAGCCTCAAAATTCGTCTATTTTTAGCTTAATATTCTTAAATTCGTAAACGAAAAAATGTCAACTGCTGTAAGTATAACAACTAAACAAGGATTTTATGAGAGAGTGATCGTCGATCTGCTTTCTAAAATGCAATTAGGCAGATTGAATATTACTTTGCCAAGCGGCCAGTTAATTAAAATTGGAAATGGTGAAGGAAATATTGAGGCTAACGTTGATATAAAAGATCCGAATTTTTTTAAACGTTGTGTTCTATATGGAGATATTGGCTTTGGTGAATCATACACCGATGGCGAATGGGATACCAATAATATTACCGATGTAATTAAGTGGTTTTTGCTAAATGCAGACAATGCACCAACTGTTTCAGGTAGTAATTCAAGATCTTTTATTTTAAACATTTTAAAAACTTTTAATAAGATCTATCATTTAAAAAGATCTAACAGTATTAATGGTTCCAGAAAAAATATCTCGGCGCATTACGACCTCAATAACGAATTTTTCGCGTTATTTTTAGATGATACAATGACCTACTCTTCTGCTTACTTTAAGCAAGAGGGAATGACCTTAAAAGAAGCGCAATTGGCAAAATACGATCGTTTGTGCAAACAATTAAATTTAAAAGAGAATGACCATGTATTGGAGATCGGTAGCGGTTGGGGTGGAAACGCCATTTACATGGCGAAAAATTATAACTGTAAAGTTACTACGGTTACTATTTCTGAAGAGCAATATAAATTAGCGAAAGAACGCATAGAAAAAGAAAATCTTTCTGAAAAAATTAATGTTGTATTAAAAGATTATCGCTTGCTTGAAGGGAAATTTGATAAAATAGTTTCTATAGAAATGCTGGAAGCTGTTGGTGCTGAATTTTACAATACTTATTTTAAAAAATGCTCTGATCTATTAAAGAAGGATGGCATTTTTGCAATACAGGTTATTACTTGTCCTGATTCTCGTTTTGAAAGTTTAAAGAACGGTGTAGACTGGATCCAGAAACATATTTTTCCTGGCTCTTTATTACCATCAGTTGCGGCTATAAATAAGTCAGTGAACGAAACCTGCGACCTTACTTTGGTCGATCTTAAAGATATTGGTTTGGATTACGCACACACTTTAAAGATCTGGCACCAGGAATTCAATAAAAACCTTGATAAAGTTAAAGCTTTAGGCTTTGATGATTACTTTATCCGTAAATGGAATTATTATTTATGTTATTGCGAAGCGGCTTTTGCCATGCGTAACATTAACGTTATGCAATTGGTGTATACCAGGCCGAATAATGTTGGGAGGTAAATTTATCCTAAATATTTCGTCCCTTCGGGACTTAAAAAAAACTATTTTCTTTTTTCTACAAATATTTGACTCCTACGGAGCCTTAAAGATATTTATGAATCTTCACTTTGAGTTATTGTCCCGCTAGGGAACAAATATCTGTAGAAAGAATTAGAAAGAAAAATCAAGTCCTATAGGGACGATATATTAAATCTTAGGCCTTAAATAGGCTTTACTTCCTTAAACCTTGTAAAAATTAACGCTGCTAAAAAGCACAATACAAATCCTAATATTCCATTTAGGCGAATACCAAAATCATTACCCACATCTTTACCGTAAATTAAGAACATGGCGAATAAAGCAATACCAAAGGTTTGGGCGATCTTTACAAAAAAGTAACGCACTGCAAAATAAATGGCTTCTTTGTTTTCTTTTGTTTCTTCACTATCTTTTTCAATAATCTCAGCAAGAATAGCGTTGGGTAAAATATTTAAAGATGCTAAAGGAATGGCGGCAAAAGCGATCAACGTATAAATTTGAACTAAAGGATGAAAATCGCTTTTTCCTAAAAAATAAATTCCTAAAAAAATTATAGAGAGTAAAGCAAGCGAAACAATAACAATTATTTTTTTCCCAATTATTTTTGCAAGAAAATTAATGATGGGATAAAAAATAAACGACACCAGCACCATCATGATCATGAGTTTGTTACCTATTGTCTCGGGTAATTGCAAAAGAACAGTTACAAAATACATTAAGCCGGAAGTAATAATTGTTACAGCAATAAAATAAGAGAAATCTGCCACAATAAATAATTGAAAATTTTTATTGGTTAGTGTTTGCCTTAACGCTTTTTTCATTGGTATTGCACTTGGCTGACTGATACAATATTTTTTTTCATCAATTGCCAAAACTGTTACCAACATGCAAACAGCGCCAAGAGCAGCCATTATGACGATGGTAATTTGCAAAGCAGAGATGCGTGTAATAGTTTCGGGAGAAATGTTTTGTATCGCATCTGTTAAATTAAAAGCGTTGGATGCGATGCCAATACCAAATACATAACCAACCGATTGCCAGGTGGCCAAACGCACTTTATCCTGCGAGCCTGGTGCCAGCTCAGGTAATAAAGCATTGTAAGGAATGATATAAGTGGTTGAAGAAACATAAAAGCCTATTAACATAAAAACCAGCCATACAATATTTAACGTACATTCTGCTTCACGTAAAGGATAAAAAACCAGGCAACAAAAAATAAGTGAGGGAATAATTGCCAGCTTCATTAAAGGAATTCTTCTGCCTTTTGGATTTTTGCTTTGATCGCTAAACTGCGCTATGAAGGGATCGTATACTGCATCTATCAATCTTCCGCTTGCTGTAACGATAGCAATAACATTAAAAATACCAAATACTGCTACCTGGGTAATTAAATTTGGTAAACCGCTGCTTGTTGGTGGGATGTATAAATAAACTAAAATTACACTTATCAAATTGATCATGATACTCCAACCCATCATGCCAAAAGCATAAGCAATTTGTTTACCGAGAGGGAGTTTTTCTTTCAAGTGATCTTAAACTCTAATGCCAATTACCAATACATCATCTACCTGCGCTAAGGAACCGCGCCAATGTTCAAACGTTTTATATAAAGTTGTTTTTTGCTCTTCCATACTTTGATCATGCATGTTTACCAAAGTTTCTTTAAAGCGTTTGTATAAGAATTTTTTACCGCCACTTTTTGTTCCTTCTATATGTTCGCCGCCAAACTGATCGGCATAACCATCGGTAAATAAATAAATAATATCATCTTTTTGCAGGTCGAATAATTTATTAGTAAATGGTTTTGCTTCCGAATCCATGGATGCCGTAATAGGTTGCTTATCGGCTTTAAATTCAATTAATTCATTTCCTCTTACAATGTATAAAGGATTATTAGCGCCGGCGTATTCTAAACGCATGCTTTTAATATCAATGCAACATAAGGCCACATCCATACCATCACGTAGTGGCGTTTCGTTACTGTTTTTATTTAAGCTTTTCTTTAATTCTGAATTTACATAATCCAACGCGCGGCCGGCAGAATCTACAGTTAAATTATTTAATGTTTGATTTAATAAGGTATTACCAATAATACTCATAAAAGCTCCGGGCACACCATGCCCGGTACAATCCACAGCGGCTATCACTAAAATATTTGTTCCTGCTTTATAATGATATCCTTCTGTTGAATGCAGATCTTCTTTAATATCGTAATTGGTGAACCAGTAAAAATCTCCACTCACAACATCACGTGGTTTAAAAAAGATAAATGAATCCGGCGCGTATTGCTTTAATTTATCTTTCTCAATAAAAATAGATTGCTGAATGCGTTTTGAATATTCGATACTATCCGAAATATCTTTATTTCGTTCATCGATCATTTCGCGCTGCTCGTTAATTTCTTTTTCCATTCGTAAACGCTCGGTAATATCGCGCGCATAAATAACAATGGCCGGCCTTCCATCAAAGGGTGCTACTTTTGCTGAACACTCAACCGGAATTAATTTTCCTGTTTTGCTAATGAAAGGAATGTCTTTATAAATGAGTCCGCCTTTTTCCCAAACATCAGCAACAATACTTGAGCTTTTTTCTAAATACTCTTTTGGATGAAGGTCGAACAACGATAGTTTTTTAAGTTCTTCTTTTGAATACTCTAATAATTTGGCAGCGCTTGGATTACATTGATGAATTTTTCCATCTACTATATCAATTACTACCATCGCATCATTGGCTTGATCGATAATACTTTCGTAATTACTTAATTCTTTTTGCAAAGAGGCAATTAAGCTCTCGTTGTCTTTTGCATTTTCTTTAGAAACAATTTTTTGCTTTACAGAAACTGTTTCCTCTTTTTGTTCTTTTACTTGCTTATGCGCCCCATCCAAGCCATCAATAATAGGAAATATTAAAGAAGGATTTAAAAACTCCCCTACTTTATCAGGACGGGAAACATAACGTACCACACCCGTTTTATCAATTAAAAAAGAGGCGGGCAATGGAATACCTTCTTCATATTTTTCAGCAAAATCATTATCGTATTCTTTTAACTGCACACCGTAGATCATAGCAGTGCGTTGTCCTTGATCTGCCAGTACTTTAAAATCCAATCCCAATTTTTCCACCATGCCACGGTTAACACCAATAGGATCGGGACCAATAGCCATTACCAAAACATCTTTTGATTGAAATTTATCGTTGTTCTTTTCATACGTACGCAACATCATGTGGCAACCCGGACACCAATCGCCACGCACAAAAATTAAAAGTAAATGACGTTTATCTTTAAAATCAGAAAGCTTTACAATGTTTCCATCCTGATCGGGCAATTCAAATTCATTTGCTTGTTTACCGATCTGTACACGGTATCCACCTGAATGGATCTTTAATTGTTTTTTATCTTTTAAAATTCCCCAGCCTAAAACGCCTGCAAATAAAATTAGTAAAGATGGAAATGCCCAACCCTGCCAACCGTAAGGAAATAATAAATTACCCAATACATAAAATACAAAAGCCAATACAAACATTAGTGGTTCAAACCACGAATAACCGGTATAAGAGAACACAGTAAAAAATACAATTCTTAATATAGAACCAAAACCGGCAAGCAATAAAGAAATGGTAAGTAAAGGAAAATGATTAAAAGGAAGGTCGAGCGAAATACCAATTAAAAGTGCAGAACAAAAAACCGTTATAAACTGGTACCAGCTGGTGTATTTTGAAACTTCTTTTATAGAAGCAAAATAGGCTACTAACGATAATATGGAAGCCGGCAAAGCATAACCTGAAGTAAGGCAAACAATAGAGCAAATATTAAGTACAACAGCTAATGTGGTACTTTGGTGGATGTTTTTCATTTATTACTATCAAATATAGAAAATAAATCGGGAAAGCGCCAAGCAATTAATTATTCAATGCTCAATTTTTAACCTCTGCAAAGCCTTGCTCTATTACAAAATTTTCGGTTATACTTTGCCCTTTGGTGTTTTTATAAAGCACCATATCGTTTTTTGTATATTTTATAAGCTGAATGATCTTGCCCGGCATTTTGATCTTGGTGTAAATAAAGTCCTGGCTTGAGAGCCAGTTTTTTCCGGGCATTGGTAATTCGTTATAATGCGCAATTCTTCCATCCGGAAAAACTTTAAAAAAATCGTCCTTGCTTTTTGTGTATACTTCTGAAAAATCATCTTCATTGCCATAAACAATACCACAAAATTGCCATCCATCATAAGCATTACGAAATGAGTTAAATGGCTTGCAGGCAAAGAGCAGTTCGTTTATTTCTTTAATATGAATTGTCATAACATTTCCAAGGTCATTAAATTCCTCTAACGAATATTTTTTTGGATCCAAATACAATAAGAAACGTTTACGCTCTGTTTTAAGATTTTTATAGATCTCTTCTTTCATGTATTTTTTTATACTCACTTTTTCGCTATCGGGATAATTTGCGGTAGTGAGGTAAGCAGAATTTTCTGCAAACAATTTTTCGGGATCATCAATTGTACAATAGCTTATTATAGTATCAAAATATTTTACAGAAGAGGCGTTAAAAACATCTGGCCTGTAAGGTAAGCCATGCTCATCATCCAGCGAATTAACCTCTAAAGGCTCAGCTCCCTCAAGAATAAATTTATAATATAAATAGTTGGATACATAAGTTTTTCTTACGCATTGCTGAATGCTGAATTTTTTATCATTTAATACTGTTTCATACACGGTACTTTTTTGCGTTCGCGTACACGAAGACATAAGGAATGATAGGATTGCTGAAAACATAATTAAGTGACGCATAAGATTAAAACAAGGTTAGAGCAGTTTTGTTGATAGTAAAAATAAACAAAAAATCCCTTCAGCTAAAGTTGAAGGGATTCCTATTCATATTAAAATAAAGAACTATTTAATTAAGATCGCAAATATCATTACCAGTAAAGCTAAGGTCCATGTTGTTTTTTCAATAAAAGTATTTGCTTTTTTAATACTCACAACCTGCTTTGCTGTTTTACTTTGAAATTCGCCTTTTGAGTTTTGCATCAAAACTGCAACAATAAGCAATGAACAAAATAATATTAATGCGATTGATACGATCATATTTTCTAATTTTAATTAATTATTTTACTTCTTCAAAATCAACGTCGGTTACATTTTCGCCGCCATTTTTGTTGGCCTCGTTTTGCGCACCGCTATTGTTTGGATCGTTATTTTGCTGCTCGTTATTTGCACCGGTATTTTGTTGCGCTTTGTACATATCTTCACTTGCAGCATTCCATAAGGTATTAATACTTGCAAGAGCTGTGTTTATTTTTTCGATATCTTTAGAAGCGTGTGCAGCTTTTAATTCTGTTAACGCAGTTTCAATTGGCGCTTTTTTATCTGTAGGAATTTTATCTCCAAACTCTTTTAATTGTTTTTCTGTTTGAAAGATCATTGCATCTGCTTCGTTCAATTTATCAACTTCATCTTTCGCTTTTTTATCTGAATCAGCATTCGCTTCCGCTTCGCGTTTCATACGATCGATCTCTTCCTGGCTTAAACCACTCTTAGCTTCGATACGGATGTTGTGCGATTTTCCTGTGCCACTATCTTTTGCACTTACGTTTAAAATACCATTGGCATCAATATCAAAAGTTACTTCAATCTTAGGTACGCCACGTTGTGCAGGAGGTAAACCATCTAAGTTAAATTCACCTAACTTACGGTTATCGCGCGCCATTGGACGTTCACCTTGATAAACAACGATCTGTACAGAAGGTTGGTTATCTGCAGCAGTACTAAACTCCTGCGATTTTTTTGTTGGAATAGTTGTATTAGACTCAATTAATTTTGTGAACACACCGCCCATTGTTTCGATACCTAATGATAACGGAGTAACATCTAACAACAATACATCTTTTACTTCGCCGGTTAACACACCACCTTGAATAGCTGCACCTAAAGCAACCACCTCATCAGGGTTAACACCTTTGTTTGGTGCTTTACCGAAGAATTTTTCTACAGCTGCCTGTACAGCAGGTATACGTGTTGAACCACCTACTAAAATAATTTCATCTACTTCTGAAGTTGATAAACCCGCATTTTTTAATGCTGATCTGCATGGCTCAATAGTACGTTGAATTAAACTATCTGCTAAAGATTCAAATTTTGCACGTGTTAAGCTTTTTACCAAGTGTTTTGGAATACCATTAACCGGCATAATGTATGGTAAGTTTACTTCTGTAGAAGTTGCACTTGATAATTCGATCTTTGCTTTTTCTGCAGCTTCTTTTAAACGTTGCAAAGCCATCGGATCCTGACGTAAGTCTAATCCTTCATCTTTTTTAAATTCGTCTGCTAACCAATCAATAATTACCTGATCAAAGTCATCACCACCTAAGTGTGTATCTCCATCGGTAGATTTTACTTCAAACACACCATCACCTAATTCTAATACAGAAACGTCATGCGTACCACCACCACAGTCAAACACTACTAATTTAATGTCTTTGCCTTTTTTATCCATACCATAAGCTAAAGCAGCAGCGGTAGGCTCGTTAATGATACGTTTTACTTTTAAACCTGCAATTTCGCCTGCTTCTTTAGTTGCCTGGCGTTGTGCATCATTAAAATATGCCGGTACTGTAATAACAGCATCGGTAACTTCTGTTCCTAAAAAATCTTCAGCGGTTTTTTTCATTTTTTGTAAAATGATAGCTGAAATTTCCTGTGGAGTATATTTGCGGTCATCAATCTCTACTCGCGGTGTATTATTGTCACCTTTAACTACTTTATATGGCACACGACTTACTTCACCACTTATTTCATCAAAAGTATGGCCCATAAAACGTTTAATTGAATATACGGTTTTGCGAGGGTTGGTAATCGCCTGGCGTTTTGCCGGATCACCCACTTTTCTTTCGCCACCTTCCACAAAGGCAACAACAGAGGGGGTTGTACGCTTACCTTCATTATTTGGTATAACTACAGCTTCATTACCTTCCATTACTGAAACGCAGCTATTTGTTGTTCCAAGATCTATTCCTATTATTTTTCCCATTTTTATTTATTTTTATTATTAAGTATATTATTTATGAAGAATATCTCAATAAATATGCCAAATGGGAATGGCTAAAAATAAGCGACAACCTGTCACAAAATCAGTGAAAAAAGGCTACAAAATGACACGAAAACAAGGAGACTTTTACAAAAAAGTCATACTAAGGCGGACAGCCCTGGGGAAAATTAGCAGCCGTAAGGAAATTGTACTTACAGGTAAATTGATTAAACGAGAATTGTGACACAAAAGGGCTTGCCATTTCTTTGTATACCGAATGGCGGGTTCGGAATGTAAAAATGCCCATTGCAGTTCTGTTCTCAAAATTTGAATAAATTGGCTTGTCCTGTGCAATACTTAAAGAAGGGGAAGTAAACTGTAAATAATCAATATATTCCTGAGTTGATGTATAAGCAAAGGCCTGCATTTTATACATTTTACGCTGTATTGTAGTGTTAAGGTTCATTTTAGATAAACCAAAGCCAACAGCATTAAAAAGATCCTGCCCTCTGAAATCGAATGCGAATACTTTAAAATTTTGAATGGTACGAAGATCTTTTATGTATTGATTTCCAAAATTATAATCAACATATCTTGAAATAGAATCTACACCAAACCCACTTGGGTAATCGTTAAAATAAAAGCGTAATGACATAGTATAAATAGCACCTTCGTTAGGAAAGAACTTAGGAGAGTAAAGCACGTTTTGATTGCTATAGTCAATATAAGCGGCATTAAATGCAGGAATATCTAATGGAGAAACAGATCCCGGTGTAACAGGATAATATGGCGCACAAAAAGGAGCAAAACCATTAAAGCCGGTTTTTATACTGTCAATGGCGTTTGCCTTTGCAACAAATTCATTACCCGATTTAATATTTTTAATTTTTAAAGCATATTGTCCGGCAGTATATAATTTGTCGTTTGTAACATATACCCTTTGCGTAGTATTGAATGCGCCCGGACTTGCCTGTATTACCGAATCACGAAATGTAATTGTTGTATGACTTGAGCCTGATGGGGTTGCCCAGGCCTGAACGCCGTTTACGTAACGTTCTAATGTAATGGAAAGTTCACCTGCGGGATAATTAATAGAATCGGCAACCTGTGCCATTTGATTTGCATCACCTTCACCTAAAAAAACTTTATTAACCCTTATCATTTGCATACCATCCTGTGGGTTTAAAACCGCATAAACACTTGGAATTTCTTTATAAGGTGCATTTATATTAAGATCATTTTTACATGAGAATAAAAAAAGAGCGCCTAAGCAGATCAAATATGAGAATTTTAAAAATTTCATGGTTTAAAGATACAATATTTTTTTGGCAGGTTAAAGCGCATTTGTACTTTGGTGAAAATTATTATAGATACGGTCGTAACCGGGGTATAAATGGTTAGAAAACGTACGTTCGTGAAAAACGGAAACAAATAAACCGTTCACTTTTTTAACTTCTTTTGCAAGATCTGTTAACGACTTAAGCATTTTATCGGGATCGATCTTATCATAAACAAAATAAGATCCATCCATAGCACAGAATGGTACCATTAAAAGATCTTTTTGCTCTTCGCAGTTAAGATCATAATAATAAAAAGGGAAAGAAGTGCCTGCCCTGAAACCGACATTAGAAGCAAAACCCATTGTAAAATCGGCTACAATACCATTCTCAATTAATAAAGCGGGCGTGGTTTTAATATCAAATCTTAAATAATGCTGGCGCGATAAATTAACAGATAATCCGGCATTTTTAGAAAACGTTTCTATCTCTTCCTTCAAAAGGTTTTTATCCTGCGATGAATAATACGAAGGATGTAACCCAATAATGGCCGATCGTTTTTTTACCCTTTCCGTTACTTCTGTAAAAACGGTAGATCGTGGATCAACAGTTCTATCATATTTATTGCCCGTTCTGAAAAGAAAAAAATAGAAAAGAGGAATATTTTTAGCGGCGCAAAGTTCAGAGACCTCAGAATAAATATCAAAAGGATCTTTCTCTCTATTTTTAAGAACACTCATCCTTCGTTTTAAATTGGTGAGATCGCCTTTTAAAATATCTTTACAAATGGCACCAGTTGTTCTTAAAAAACCTTTTGCTTTATAAGCGTATAAATTATCTACGTCAATAGTGCTTATTACTTTAAATTTATTTACAGGAAAATTAAGAGTGGTGTAAAATTTTTCTAATTCACTTCTTAATTCAAGGATCCAGTTATCTACTACCGGCTTTAAATGCAAATTATTTGAAAATAAAACACTTGCCTTTGCTTCAAATCGGCCATGAGCATCAGCTTCAAAGCTTTGCCATTCTTCATATCTTGAAATAAAATAAAATACAGAGGCGAAAATATCATAACCGAAGTTTGCATTTTCTTTCGTCTCAAAAAAATAAATAAGATCGTTCTTGCAAATTGCTCCGGGTTTATTTTCGCTTACACCTTTTTCAGATAAAAGTGTTGAAGGTATAATTTGAAACGAATCTGCAATTGTTTTTTGTGAATAATTGATCTTAAAAAGCGAAGAATTTTCGAATTCAGAAACAGAATTAGTAATGTTGACATTTACTTTTAAAACATGCTTAAAAATAAATTCAGACACATACTTTAATCGTGATGAAACTTCTTCTGAAAAAATTATAAAACAGGGTGCGGTAGAATTTATCTCAAGATCGAGTAATGTATGTAAGCTTTTTTTATCCACCTGGCAGTATAAAGCTAATAATTAAAACAGTATTTTGAAACGCAAAAGTAAAACGATAAAATTATTTCTCGTTTTTATATTTAATATAAGTTACTTTAAATATTGGGCGAAGTGTGGGGTTGTTATTGCCCGCCAACACTACTCTTTCGCTGATATTATCGCGGCGTATAACTTCTGATCTTTCAGGATCAGCAACTACTAATTGAAAACCCCAATTCTTTTTTTCTTTATTAATTATTGCCTGTACATGCCTTGCCAAATTAAATACATACCTATTATTGGCTGCATCAAACTCGCCACCATACCTGTTATTAAAATCTACTGTACTTAACTGGTCAATTGCATAAATTTCTTTCCCTGTAGAATCAAGCGGTAGAAGGGCCAGTTTTGGAGGGGTAAAATAAACGCCCGTGCCAACCACTCCTAAAAAAGAAGGATCAACATTAAAAATAAATTCTGCACGGTTAATAGCAATCGGAACAGTGTCAGCATAATTTTTTAAATAATCCAGGAACGGAATTTTTATTTTTACTTTGGTAGCTCCCAGTCCTTTTAAAAATAAGTTATAATAACCAAGTGTAGAATCTCCATTAAGTTGGTTGTTTAAAAAAGGATTACCGGTACTCGCATCAAATTTCACGGTATTAAATCTAAGCGCATTACTTCCTGAGAATTGAAACCTGAATGAAATATCTTCTTTAGTTGCAGATGGAGTGCCTTTTTGATAACGTAAATAAAAACCACTTAAAGGATCTTCTAAATTAAAATGTGTGATTACCCCTTGCGAGCCCGGCGTTGTGCCCGGATTTAAAGCGCTTCCGGCAGCAGTAATATAAAACCCTTTGTATTTGCTTAAGAATGTTGAGTTATCAATAAGGTATTGCGGGTTATTTAAAATTGAACCGGCAAAATTATTATCAATAGGAATGCGCAATACCATTTTACTATCCAGTACACTGTACGTTCCGGTATAAACACCAAGTAAGGAATTTTTGTTATGCAGATTTGCATTGTTTGTAAAATATAAACGTTCGTTATTTAATGCCGAATCAAGCGCAAAAACCGAATAGGTTAAAGGTGTACTTTGATCGCCAACAAAATTTATGGTGTTTACCGCTAAAATTATTTCTGATGAAACAAGGTTGGCATCATCGCCAAAAGAAACAAAAGTTACGCCATTGGGAATATTTGCATTTACATACAACCCAACATCCATACGTCCAAAAGTTGGATCCTGGTTGCTTCCTAAAAATTTAAGTTTATCGTTAAAGGAAGCAATTGAATAATTCTTTACTGTAAAAGCGGTAACAATAGCGGTATCACAAAAACTTGCGTTAATGCCATCATTTTCGGGTTGCACATCAACACCTAAAATATTCTTATCTTTTTTACAGGCAGTAAAAGCCAATAACAAGCAAAGTGCGAGTGTTGTATTTTTAAAGATCTTCAAGTTATAGTTATAAACGCTAAAAATAGGGATTTATTTAAAGCCCGCATTTTTATTATTTACTAAAAAATCAAAAAAAATGCCCCACAAATTGCAGGGCATTTAGTAAGATATTGAAATGCTTAACTTAAAACGTTAGCTTCTTCAAGCATAACATCATAAAATTCATTAAACGAATCCATATATTCTAACTCGTTCTTGTAAGTTAAAAATGGTTTTCCTGATTTTTTGATGAATTTCTCTAATTCCGGGTTTAAGTTCTCAGTTCCTTGAATAATACCATCGGCATATTCTAAAGATTGCTTCAACATGTTGATGTGAGACGATTCTTCAGCAATATGTTTAAGGTCTTTTTTATTAAAACCGTCAAACATTAACTTATCAATGAATTTTTTATTAAGATTTTTCGGATATTCATCTTCATAAAGCGATACAACTACTTTTGTGTCTGCAAATAAAGGATCCTCAGCATAATATTTTTTGATATACAATGGCATTAACGAAGTAAACCAGCCATGACAGTGAATAATATCCGGCTGCCAGCCTAATTTTTTAACTGTTTCGGCAACACCACGTACAAAAAACATAGCGCGCTCATCGTTATCATCAAAAGATTTACCGCTTGTTTTATCGGTTAAAACCGCTTTACGGCTAAAATACTCCTCATTATCAATAAAATATACCTGCATACGCGCACTTGGTATACTTGCAACTTTAATAATCAATGGATGATCAACATCATTTATCACCATATTCATCCCTGAAAGGCGAATAACTTCGTGTAACTGATGTCTTCTTTCGTTGATACAGCCGTATTTCGGCATAAAAGTACGAATTTCTTTACCACGCTCCTGAATACCCTGCGGTAGCTTTCTGGCAATTTTTCCAACATAGGTTTCGTCTAAATAAGGGGTAATGTCTTGCGAAACAAAAAGAACTTTGGCTTTCTTCATACTAAATTTTTAGTTTCTCCTGTAAATTAATATACAAAAGTAATAAAAAAAAATCCATATTTCAAAGTAAAATGTACATTTGCCCTTCTTAAACATGTTAATTTTCACCAAAATAGCAGAGTTAAAGGGCTTTTTAAAGCAAATAAAAAGCTCAGGCCATACTGTGGGCTTTGTGCCAACCATGGGTGCCCTACATAATGGTCATATCTCACTTATCTCAATATCTAAAAAAGCATGTAATATAACGGTTTGCAGCATTTTCGTCAACCCAACGCAGTTTAATGACAAGGCAGACCTTAAAAGATACCCGCGAATGCCCGAAAAAGACGCAGCTTTTTTAGATAATGCGGGTTGCGATGTATTATTTCTTCCTTCGGTAGAAGAAGTTTATCCTAACGGACCTATTACCGAGATTTATGATTTTGGTTATTTAAATAACGTTTTAGAAGGCGAATACAGGCCCGGACACTTTAATGGGGTTGCACAGGTAGTAAAACGTTTATTTGAGATCGTAGAGCCTGATAAAGCCTTTTTTGGAAGCAAAGATTACCAGCAGGTAATGATCATTAAAGCACTTGTAAAACAAATGCACTCGCCAATAGAAATAGTAAACTGTCCTATATTAAGAGAAGCTGACGGTGTTGCCATGAGTTCGCGTAATGCCTTATTAAACGAGGAAGAAAGAAATATTGCCGCGTTGATACCAAAATTTATGCTACAGGCAAAAGAGCTGGCGCTTATCAAGGGTATTGACGCTGCTAAAGAATTTGTGATGAATGAAGTATCAAAAATTGCATTAATGAAATTAGAGTACTTTGAAATTTGTGATAGCGAACTAAAAAAACTCACAGATATTAATACTACAAAAAATGCCGTGGCATTAATAGCAGTGTTTGTTGGTAAAATAAGATTGATAGATAATTTAATAATAAAGCCATAAATTATTTTTGAGTGTCGACTAAATATGTTGCCATTGCTAAGGCAACAGAATCAATTGATTTTTTTTCCTTTTTTGCTATTTTCTTAATACCCTTAAAAGAAACATCCTGATCCCATAAGTTTAATCTACATTTTTCTATTCGTATCTGCCTCTTTCTTTCGGTCTCATCTAATTTTCCATTTTTAAAAAGCTCGTAACAATCTTCCACAAAACGCCAGCCAATTGATTTAAGATTTGTTTCTGTAGACATAATACAAATCACATCTTGTTTCATTAGTTCTTTTCTCAAATCAAGATCGGAAGGGGTTTTGCCTTCAGTTTCATTATCGTAATCATAAGATATGCTGTAATAATACCAAAACGAATGTTTTTCAAATAAATTTCTTGGGATTTGTGTGTAATAAAGTCGCATCCAATAACTATCTGCTACCGTTAAAACTTTTGGTTTGTGTATATACTTTGGCTCTACGTATCTTACTTCGGGATACGCCAATTTTCCGTAATCAGGTGCAATCAATAAATTTAAGGCTCGTCCCATATCATTATCTGCTCCCATATATGCGTCCGTTACCTTAATATTATGCGTATAATCCAACTTCGGTAAAATAAAGTCTGTGTGATCTTCAATGAATTTTGTTAATGAATCCATTGCAATGTAAGTTCCATATTCAGTCCAATGAATTCCTGCAACAGGGTACAAAGGATATTTGCTGGTGTTTTTTTGATTAATAAACATTTGGTTGTAGTCAATATAATTAATTCCATTTTTTACAAGCAAAGGTTTAAATTCTTCATAATTACTTTTTGAACTATCTACCTTATATCCATCAGGAATATATTCAGGATAAAAAGAAGCTTTAGTCGGTGCTATTAAAAAAATGAAAGTTTTATTTAATTTTTTTAACGTGTCTTGAATGAATTTCAGCTTCCTTACTTTTTCATTTATTTTATTTGAACCTATATAATCAATACCATAAAAAGCTTTTATATATTTTAGCTCATACAAATAATTTTTTTTCCCAACAATAACATCCTGCGCGTTTGCTTTTTTGTATAAACTATATTGGATCTGATCCTGAAATCTTATTGCAATTTCCCTAAAACCAAAACTATCATTCAAAAATATTTGTTTTTTTTCCGCATAGCGCCCATTAAACCAACTATCAAAGGTCAAAACAGTATCCTCCTGATCGACAGAAATGCCACCTAATTTATCAAGTGTTACAAATTGAAATTTATTTTGCATTAATGGTAAAAGCCATACGCCAAATAATACAACTATAATTAAAAAATTAATATTTATTTTCTTGTTCATTAAAATCTAAAATAAATAAAAGGGTTAAAGGTTGAAATAGCAATATAACTTATGCAGATATAAAATAAAATCAAAGCAACTGTAGTTAACGAAACGTTAGCAAATGCCTTTAATTGTTTTAAAAATAAAAAATAATATAGCTGCTTCGTATAAGGAATAAGTGAACAGAAGGAAAATAGAACAGCAATCAAAAATGTTACAATGAATTCATTCGAGTATTCAACAACACTGTAATTTTGATTTAATTTAAAGCTGAATAAATTACTTATATAGTTTAAAGCAATCATAAAAGTTTTTGCTCTGAACAATACCCAGCCAAGGGATACAACTAAAAAGGTTAAACCCACTGCTATTATATTTGGAATTTTATTTAATATTTTTAAAAATCCCATACGTTCTAATACAAGAAAAAATCCGTGATAAACACCCCAGGCGATAAACGTCCATTCTGCGCCGTGCCAAAACCCTGAAATTAAAAAAACGATCCATAAATTAAAATAAATACGTATAATGGATGCCTGGTTACCTCCTAAAGGAATGTATAAATAATTACGCATCCAGGCGCCTAATGAAATGTGCCAACGGCGCCAAAAATCAGTTACGCTATTAGCGTTGTAGGGGTTATTAAAGTTTTCAGGAAAATTAAAACCTAACATGATGCCTACTCCTAAAGCAATATCAGAATAACCTGAAAAATCAAAATATAATTGAAATGTGTAGGCAAACATACCTATCCAAAGGTCGGTATTATTGAGATCGTCAAATGGCGAATTAAAGATCTGATCAGCTATTACGCCAATTGTATTTGCTATGAGTACTTTTTTCGCGAGGCCCATTACAAACCTTCTAAAACCTCTTATAATATTTTCGGCATTGTAATTTTTAAAACGGTTTGTTATTTGATCTGCAATATCGGAATAGCGTATTATAGGGCCTGCAATAAGTTTCGGAAATAGCAAAATATATAACTGATAATCCATAAAGTTTTTTAACGGTTTATGTTTTTCAAAATAAACGTCAACAACGTATGTCAAACTCTCAAATGTGTAAAAAGAAATACCGATCGGCAAGATAATGTTTAGCAAAGCTATAGGCTCATGGTTATTAGCACTAAGAATTATATTTATGTTATCAATAAAAAAATTTAAATATTTAAAATAAAATAATAGCCCAATATTAACAGAAATTGAGAAAATAAATAAGAGTTTTTTCTTAAAATGATTCGTTTGACTTGCAATAGCTTTAACAATAAAAAAATCGAAGAGAGTGGTGATAAGGATTACAAAAATAAATTTTGGCGCCCCCCATGCATAAAAAAAAGCACTCGCAACTAATAAAAAAGGGTTTTTTATTTTATGGGGGATACAATAGTAAATTATTACTACAATTGGCAAAAAATATAATAAAAAAACTATACTACTAAATACCATAACAATCGCCCGGCTAAGATAAAATTATTTTGTTAAAGAAACTTGATAAGAATACTCATCAATAAGCCATAAAAAATACTATTTTTGAGCCTTTAATTTAGTACCATGAGCAATATAAAACCCGAAGATTTTTTTAAGAATATCATTTCTCACAGTAAAGAGTATGGATTTATTTTTCAAAGCAGCGAAATTTATGATGGCTTAAGTGCTGTTTATGATTACGGACAATTAGGTGCTGAGCTGAAAAAAAATATTCGCGACTATTGGTGGAAAGCCATGGTGCAAATGAATGAGAACATTGTTGGAATTGACTCCGCTATTTTTATGCATCCTACAACGTGGAAAGCCAGCGGACATGTGGATGCATTTAACGATCCTTTAATAGATAATAAAGATAGCAAGAAACGTTACCGGGCTGATGTGTTAATTGAAGAACATGTTGCGAAAATAGAGGACAAAATAAATAAGGAAGTTGAAAAGGCAGCAAAGCGTTTTGAGAATTTTGACGCGGTTATGTTTAGATCTACTAATGCCCGTGTAAAAGAATACCAGGATAAAATTGATGCCATCAACGAACGCTTTAAAACTGCTCTTAATGCAAATAATTTAGAAGAAGTAAAACAAATCATTGTTGATCTTGAAATTGTTTGTCCGATCAGTGGCACTAAGAACTGGACAGATGTTCGTCAGTTCAATTTAATGTTCAATACTTCTACAGGTGCAGTTACTGACGAAAAGAATATTATTTATTTACGTCCCGAAACGGCGCAGGGTATTTTTGTAAATTATTTAAATGTACAAAAAACCGGGCGTATGAAATTACCATTCGGGATCGCGCAAACAGGTAAAGCATTTAGAAATGAAATTGTAGCAAAACAATTTATTTTCCGTATGCGTGAATTTGAGCAAATGGAAATGCAGTTTTTTGTGAAGCCCGGAACTGAAATGGAATGGTATGAGTATTGGAAAAAAACACGCTTAAACTGGCATTTATCTTTAGGCCTGGGTGCAGAAAAATACCGTTTTCATGATCATTTAAAATTAGCGCATTATGCAAATGCAGCCGCAGATATTGAACATCAATTTCCTTTTGGGTTTAAAGAACTGGAAGGTATTCACAGCAGAACTGATTTTGATTTGAAACAACACGAACAATTTTCAGGAAAAAAATTACAATATTTTGATCCGGAATTAAATCAAAGTTATGTGCCTTATGTGGTTGAAACATCTGTTGGATTAGATCGTTTGTTTTTATCCATTCTTTCTTCTGCCTTAAAAGAAGAATCGTTAGAAGGTGGTGATACACGAACTGTATTGAGCTTACCTCCTGCCCTTGCGCCTTACAAAGCTGCTGTTTTTCCTTTGGTTAAAAAAGATGGTTTACCTGAACTGGCTGAAAGCATTATGAAAGAGCTTAAGTTTGATTTTATGATGGCCTACGATGAAAAAGATACTGTTGGAAAGCGTTACCGCAGGCAAGATGCCATTGGTACGCCATTTTGTATTACTGTAGATCATCAAAGCTTAGAAGATAAAACCGTAACTATTCGTGATCGTGATACCATGAAACAAGAACGCGTAGCAATAGACAAATTACATACCATCCTTACAGAAAAAACAAGCTTACAGAGTTTGCTGAAGACGCTTTAAAACATATTTGCGTAAGGGATGTGAAAGGTTTAGCTCTTTTGTCCCGAAGGGCAAAAAGCCGAAGCAAAGCGGAGCCTGTAACAGCCCGACCCGAAGGGTTACGCCCAGAAAACTAAAATATTTCTTTGAACGGGAGATATATCTCGACTCCGCTCGACATGACACTAAACCTTCATTGCGAACTGCAGTGAAGCAATCTAACACAGGGGTTTGAGATTGCTTCGTCGTTACCTCCTCGCAAAGACGAACTTCGACATTTTAATTCTTCGCCTGACAAGAAAATAGATAAACAAAAAAGCCACTTATAATAAAGTGGCTTTTTTTTGTTTTTAAGAAAATTAAATTTTAATCCTTTATAAAAGATTGTGAATAGGTTTTACTTTCCGAAACTGCTTTAATAATATACATTCCTTTTTCTAAGGCAGAAATATTAATATTTTTATTTGTTTCTTTTAGTACTTCTCTTCCCTGCAGATCGTAAATACTTATCTGCATATTTTTATTTTCAGCATTGGTTATAGATATGATTTCTGATGCAGGGTTTGGAAAGATGGTTAACTGATCATTTTTTTCAATGGATTTTAATCCTGTTGCGGCCGCCGCAAAATATCCATCAAAAAAAGATACCTGCTGATGTCCGCTAGCGCTACAACTACTGGATATTAACTGTAGTGTTACTGTTTGACCCATATAAGGAGTAAGGAATGCGTTATACCAAGTCCATGGTAAATACTTTATGTTAGAAAGAGTTGTTGTTAAAGCACTGGCGCTATATGTATTGTATGAATATATTTCTTGTGTGCCCGCAATAATATTGCCAGACATATCTTTTATACTGATTTCAGAATAAGCGTCGCTGCCATTTGACTCATTAGTGACATTCAAAAAAATTAATCTTCGAACAGCAAGAGTCGTAGTAGTAGCAGATACAACAAATGAATATTCGGCTATTGTAGCATAATCATTTGATTGCCCTGAATTTTGCCGCAGTACATATAAGCCTGCATTGTTTGGAGGAATAATTGAAACACCCGTATAAAATTTATAATTAACAGAATCAACAATACTATTACCACAGGCAAAAGTTGGTGTTACTGCTGCCGTACAACTATTAATTGCTGTAAGACTATAGCTCGAAAATGCCCGTTGCGCATGACTGGACGTCCAGTTAGTTAAATTACCAAATTCGAAATTAAAATTTGGAAGTTGTGCGTTTGATATAAAACTGCACAGGCAAAAAGAGAGTATTAATTTTTTCATGATCTATGTTTAACATAAACCATGCCAAAAAATGTTAATTGAACTTTACCGGTAGACTTAAAACAAAAAAGCACCGGAATGAACCGATGCTTTTTCTAAAACTAAATATATTGTAATTACAGTCCCTGTCCGTGACAGCTCTTGTATTTTTTACCGCTTCCACAAGGACAAGGATCATTACGCCCTATCTTTTGTTCTACGCGAATAGGTTGAATTTTTGGTTTTTGTTGTGCGTTCTGTTCTTCAACAATATTTTCATCACGGCTTTCTACCAATTTTTCTTTCTTTGGTTTTGGTTGTTCTTGTGTGAAACGTTGTTGTTGATTATTTTCAGTTGGCAAGCCACCTTTCATTAAGAAAGAGATAACCTCTTTATTGCTCTTAATGATCATGTCTTTAAATAAGTTAAATGATTCTAGCTTATAAATTACCAAAGGATCTTTTTGTTCTAACGAAGCATTTTGTACTGCTTGCTTTAAGTCATCCAATTCCCGTAAATGTTCTTTCCATGAATCGTCGATCATTGCTAAAACAACTGCCTTTTCAAAACCTAAAATTAATTCACGGCCTTTTGTATCGTAAGCTTTCTTTAAGTTGGCAATTACCTGTACGCCTCTTATTCCATCGCTAAATGGTGTAACAATGTTCTCAAACGTATTGTTTGGATTTGTGTACACATCTTTAACAACAGGAAAAGCCTGCTCGGCAACAACTGCCGATTTTTGGGTGTAATATTTTTGAACCGCATCAAATAATTTATTAGAAAGATCGTCTTCTTTACCTGAATTAAATTCCTGTTCTGAGAATGGGCTTTCAATTCCGAAATTTTTGATACACTCTAAGTTAAATCCTTCTGCATCTTTATTTGGCTGATACTCTTCAATTAAGCTTGACGCTACTTCGTAGATCATATTAGCAATGTCAATGCTTAATTTATCTCCATATAATGCATTACGGCGACGTTTGTAAATTACATCACGTTGCGCGTTCATTACATCATCATATTCAATTAAACGCTTACGTGTACCAAAGTTATTTTCTTCAACTTTCTTTTGCGCGCGTTCAATACTTTTACTGATCATGCTGTGCTGAATAACTTCACCTTCTTTTAATCCCATACGATCCATTAACGAAGCAATACGCTCGCTACCGAATAAACGCATTAAATTATCTTCTAACGAAACAAAGAATTGTGATGAACCCGGATCACCCTGACGACCGGCACGGCCACGTAACTGCCTGTCAACACGACGGCTTTCATGACGCTCTGTACCAATAATTGCTAAACCCCCGGCTTCCTTAACACCTGCTCCTAATTTAATATCGGTACCACGACCAGCCATATTGGTAGCAATGGTAACGGTTCCCGACTTGCCGGCTTCAGCTACAATGTCCGCTTCTTTTGCGTGTAATTTCGCGTTCAACACATTGTGTTTAATACCGCGTAATTTTAGCATACGGCTTAATAATTCAGAGATCTCAACAGTTGTTGTACCAATAAGCACAGGTCTTCCGGCAGCAACTAATTTTACAACCTCTTCAATAACCGCGTTGTATTTCTCACGTTTTGTTTTGTAAACAAAATCCTGCTCATCTTTACGCGTCATTGGCCTGTTGGTTGGAATCTCCACCACATCCAATTTATAAATACTCCAAAACTCCTGCGCTTCTGTAGTTGCAGTACCCGTCATACCAGCCAGCTTATTATACATACGGAAATAATTCTGTAATGTAATAGTTGCGTAAGTTTGGGTTGCAGCTTCGATCTTTACATTTTCTTTGGCTTCAATGGCCTGGTGTAAACCATCGCTGTAACGACGGCCTTCCATAATACGCCCTGTTTGCTCATCAACAATTTTTACCTGTCCGTTATCAATTACATACTCCGTATCTTTTTCAAAAACAGTGTACGCTTTTAATAATTGGTTAACCGTGTGAATACGCTCGCTCTTAATGCTAAACTCACGCATTACAGCTTCTTTAGCCAATAATTTTTCTTTTGGGTCAAGTACTGTTTTTTCAATATCAGCAACCTCATCACCTACATTTGGAATAACGAAGAATTTAGTATCATCGGTATTACCGGTAATAAAATCAATTCCTTTTTCCGCTAATTCAACGTGATTGTTTTTTTCGTCGATTGTAAAATAAAGCTCTACATCAATTTTATGCATTTCCTTATTTTGATCCTGCATATAATGATTTTCGGTTTTTTGCAATAAAGCCCTTACACCGCTCTCGCTTAAAAACTTAATTAAAGCGGTATTTTTTGGTAAACCGCGGTATGCGCGTAATAAAGGAATACCCGCTTCTTTTTCTTTTCCTTCGGCAAATAATTTTTTTGCTTCAGTAATACAGGTATTTAAATATTGTTTTTGTACGTTAACCAGTTTTTCAATTCTTGGTTTGTAATCTAAAAACTCGTGCTTGTCGCCTTGTGGTGTGGGTCCGCTAATGATCAATGGCGTACGTGCATCATCAATTAAAACTGAATCGACCTCATCCACAATCGCAAAATTATGTTTACGTTGTACTAACTCATCTACATTACGTGCCATGTTATCGCGCAGGTAATCAAAACCAAATTCATTATTTGTTCCGTAAGTAATATCAGAGTTATATGCTTTGCGACGCTCGTCTGTATTAGGTTCGTGTTTATCAATACAATCAACGGTTAAACCGTGAAAATAAAATAATGGCGCATTCCACTCACTGTCACGTTTAGCCAAATAATTATTTACGGTTACAACGTGAACACCACGACCAGATAATGCATTTAAGAAAACAGGTAAAGTAGATACTAAGGTTTTACCCTCACCGGTTGCCATCTCAGAAATTTTACCGGAGTGTAAAACCATACCACCAATTAGCTGCACATTGTAATGCACCATATCCCAGGTAATTTCGTTACCTGCAGCTAACCATTTATTTTTAAAAGAAGCTTTTGCTCCATTTATCACAACATTGCCATGCTCTTTTGCAAGCTCTCTGTCAACATCAGTTGCAGTTACTTCCATGCTTTCGTTCTCTTTAAAACGACGCGCTGTTTCTTTT
>JACDED010000006.1:0-9796 GCA_013816615.1 Bacteroidota bacterium | reverse complement strand
TTTTAAGATCGCAAATGCTTCGGGTAATATTTCATTTAATACTTCTTCAATTTTTTTGGTGATCTCTTTATCGATCTCATCAATCTTTTTATAAGACTCTTCTTTCGCATCCACATTAATATCCGGATTTGATTGTATCTCGGTTTTTATAGCTGCAATTTCATCGTTTTGCGATTTAATAGCAGTTTGAATTTTTGCTTTTAACGCAGCAGACTTTGCACGCAACTCATCGTGTGAAATAGAATTTAAAGAATTATAGATGGTATTTATTTCTTCAACTTTTGATTCAAGGCCTTTAACATCTTTTTCGCTTTTAGTACCTAAAAGCTTTTTTAGAAAATCGAACATGTAATTATAAATTTTTAAGCGAATAAAGGTAACAAAATTTAAGAGTTAATGGTGCAAAAAAATAAGGTAATTTGTTTTTTAGCAATTTTAAACGTTTGTGGGTCTAAAACTAAACTGTTACTATTGTAAATGAAATTTTTTCTTTACCTATTCCTACTCTTGACATCTTTTATTTTTGGACAAAAAGACAGTCTGTCTTCCAGCAATATTTTAAAACCGGGCATTTATTTAACCTTTGGAGATTTTAAAGCCAATAAACCCTTGCCTTTTGACAGTATATCTTTTAAAGATGACAATAAGACGGATAACATACTTGCAAAGCTCAAGAAAAACACAAGCGTTAATTATATAAAGAATGGAAAAGCCGGAAGAATTAACAGCAGTTTTATTTGGGGCTTTACAGATGATAAAAAATTATATGTAAATTTTAATTCAACATTCAATAAGGCGTCGTATGTAGGTTCTATTTGCACTTTTTTTTCGTATATCACTAAAATGCAAGATACTCGCCCCGGATCTCGCGATGCTAAATTTCAGAGCTATAAAGCTTTTGCATTATTTATTATGAATTTCGAGGATGGAATTGCAGTAGAGGCAACCCCAAAAAAATTAAGTAAACTATTAAAAAAAGATCCGCTGCTATTTCAGGAATACGATGCTTTAGATAAAGATAAAAAACACAATCTTATGGAAGGTTTTGTTAAGCGGTTTAATGAAGCAAATCCTTCTATTCGCGTATATTAAAGGCTTAAAAATAAATTGCTGTTTAATCTCGCAAAAACTTTCAAATTGGTAACGAAGGGCTTGAGAACAAATAAGTTCTTAAATTATACCTGAATAGGTAAAAACCCTTACTTTATTGAGCCAAAACCAGCTGAAAAACGTCCGGTTAAAAAACTGTTAATTCGCCAGGTAAAAGACTCTGCCTTAATTTCCTTCCAACTGCCAATTTAATTCACTCAAAATTAACGTATTGACAAACAATATTTTATCCAAAAATTGGGAAAGATGGCGTAAAATGATATATTTGCACCCTTAAATTAAAAAAATATTAAGTAGAATTTAGATTATGCAAAACAAAGGTGCTGTTAAATTATTTGCCATTTTATTAGGCTTAGCGTGTATATTTTATTTATCATTTACTTGGGTAACCAAGGGTGTTGAAGAAGATGCAAAGGAATATGCTGAAAACCTGGCTTCATCTGCCAAAACAAAAATGGCTGCAAAAGAGTATGCAAACGGAAATGCGTCACGAGAGCTTAACTATGTTGATTCGATTAAGGATTATTTAGCAGATCGTTATCTTGATTCAATGAAAAAGATAACAGTGTATGATATCTTTATTGCAGAGTATACTTATGAAGAGTGTCAGAAAAATGCTATCAACTTAGGTCTGGATTTACGTGGTGGTATGAACGTTACCTTAGAGGTTTCGGTAATGGACATTATCAAAAACTTATCTAACGATAGCCAGGATCCTGCATTTCAAGCTGCTTTAAAAGAAGCGCAAAGCAATTTAGGTGTTCAAAACAACGACAGTTATATTAAGTTATTTGATAAAGCGTATAAAAAAATTGCACCGCAAGGTCGTTTAGCGCCATTGTTCCAAACTATTGAGAACAAAAGCAAGCTTCCTTATAACTCAACAAATGAACAGGTAATTGCGTTTATTGATGAGCGTGTAAAAGAAGCGATCGGCAATGCTGAAAAAACATTCCGTAGCCGTATTGATCGTTTTGGTGTAACACAACCAAATATTCAAAAACTTGAGCAAAGCGGACGTATCCTTGTTGAATTACCGGGTGTAAAAGATAAAGCACGTGTACGTGAATTATTACAGGGTACTGCAAACTTAGAGTTCTGGGAAACTTATGAGAACGCTGAGATCGCTCAACTTTTTGACAAAGTAAATTACCTTGTAAGAACTACTTTAAGTCCTGAAACTATTACTTCAGCTACAGCAGATTCTACTCAAATAGTAATTTCCGATTCTCTAAGAACTGCAAATCCGGCTTTGGCTGCAAAACTTGATTCTACAAATAAGGCAAACAAAAAAGTGGATTCAACCACTATAGTTTCTACTCCAACAGTAAATCCACAGGATACTGCTTTAAAGAATTTCATTAAACGTTATCCTTTATATTCAATGTATTCTCCATTAAAACCAAATGTTGTAATGGATGAAAAAGGGCAACCAAAAAATTATGGTGAAGGTCCGGTTGTGGGTCGTTCTTATTCTAAAGCCGATACAGCATTAGTGAATCAATATTTAAAGATCGCGAGATTGAAAAATATTTTCCCTTCAAAATTAAAATTCATGTGGGGTTCAAAAGAAGTTGAACAAAAAAATGAAGAAGGAAAAGTTGTTGCTACTTATTTTGAATTATTTGCAATTAAACAAACTGATAGTAAAGGTAAAGCTGTGTTAAGCGGAGATATTATTACTGAGGCCCGTAAAGATTATGATCAGAAATCAGGTGGTACGCCATTGATCAGCATGAGCATGAATGCTGAAGCTTCGCAAAAATGGGCTATTATTACAGGTGCTAACAAAGGAAAATGTGTTGCCGTTGTAATGGATAATATGGTGTTTTCTGCGCCACGTGTTAATGGTGCAATTACAGGTGGGCAATCTCAAATTACAGGAAATTTTACGGATTCTGAAGCTGACGCTTTAGCTGCTATTTTAAGTGCCGGTAAATTACCAGCACCTGCACACATTGTTGAAGAAAGTATTGTTGGGCCAACATTGGGACAAGAAGCTATCGATTCTGGTTTAGTAAGTTTTGGTATTGCTTTATTAGTGATCCTTATATTTATGGCTGCTTATTACAGCAAATCAGGTTTGGTTGCCAACGTTGCATTGGTTGCCAACATGTTCTTTATTATGGGTATTTTAACATCACTAGGTGCTGTGTTAACTTTACCGGGTATTGCGGGTATCGTATTAACCATTGGTTTAGCGGTGGATGCGAACATCTTAATATTTGAGCGTATACGTGAAGAATTAGCATTAGGTAAAGGAACAAGCATGGCAATTAAAGAAGGTTTTAAACATGCCATGTCTTCTATCATTGACTCTAACGTTACTTTAGCAATTCTTGCCGTTATCCTTTACGTATTTGGTTCTGGTCCGGTACAAGGTTTTGCTACTACTTTATTTATTGGTATCTGTACTTCATTATTCTCTGCCATATTAATTACACGTGTTATTTTTGAATGGATGCTAGAACGTAAAATGGAAATTCCATTTGATACTACTGCTACGCGTAACGCCTTTAAAAACATCTCTTTTGATTTCGTTGGAAGAAGAAAACTATATTATGCTATCTCTACTGTTATTATCATTTTAGGTGTTGTATTCTACTTTAAAAATGGTGGTTTAAATTTAGGTGTTGATTTTAAAGGTGGACGTACTTACCAGGTTCAATTTGCACAGGACGTAAATACGGAGAACATTAAGAAAGCGTTATCACCTTTATTTGAAGGATCCCCCGAGGTTAAAACAATTGGTGGAAGTTCGAACAAAGTGAAAATTACAACTACTTACCGTGTAAGTGATACTGATCCTAAAGCTGATAAAGATGCAGAGGATAAATTATTGCAAGGTTTAGCTGAATACAAAGCAACAAGTGATAACATTGTATCACAACAAAAAGTTGGACCAACCATTGCAACAGATATCGTTTATGGTGCTTACGCTGCCGTACTATTCTCTTGCTTAATGATGTTCTTCTACATTGTTGTGCGTTTCCGTAAATGGCAATATGGTTTAGGTTCAGTTGTGGCCTTATTCCATGACGTTTTAATTGTATTATCATGTTATACTATTTTCCATGGTTTATTTCCATCATTATTAAACTTAGAGATCGGTCAGGATTTCATCGCTGCCATCTTAACAGTTATGGGATATACAATGACGGAAACAGTTGTTGTGTTTGACAGGATCCGTGAGCGTTTGGCAGAAAGCGGAAAATCAGATGTGTATGGTGAAGAAAGAAACAAATTGATCAACTTTGCTTTGAATAGTACATTAAGTCGTACGATCTTAACATCGTTAACTGTATTCTTCGTGTTATTAGTGATCTTTATATTTGGTGGCGACAGTATCCGCGGATTTATCTTCGCGTTATTAATTGGTCGTGTTATCGGTACTTATTCATCTTTATGTATCTCTACACCAATAGTTGTAGATTTCGACAAAAAGAAATAAGAATTAATATTCACAAAAAAACCTCCGTTAAAAGCGGAGGTTTTTTTATTTAATAAGGTTGATATGAAAAATGCTTGGTTAGGTTATTTAGGTTCGTTTATAACACTTTTAGGAGCCGTTGTAATGATCGTTGCAGGAAGATATATTTTAGGTAGTATTTTGATACTAGCCGCCATTGGAGGCGTTATAGTTAAATATTATTTAGGTAAGAAGAAGTATTAGCAGTGACTACTATTTACCACTAAGACACTAAGATCACCAAGTTTCACAAAGATTAAGATGCAAAACTACATTTCTTAGTGTTTCTTTGTGTCCTCTGTGCCTTAGTGGTTAGCCTTTTATTTATTAAGCGTTTCTAAATTCCTGTGTTCTGTTTTATTTAATTCGTCTTTACTTAACGATTTAAAATATTCGAAAGTGATCTTCAAGCCTTCTGCCCTATTCACTTTTGGCTCCCAACCTAAAATTTCTCTTGCTTTTGTTATTTCAGGGCGGCGTTGTTTTGGATCATCCTTGGGTAACGGCAACGAAATTAATTTTTGTTTAGCGCCGGTTAATTTTAAAATTTCTTCGCCAAATTCTTTAATGGTTATTTCACTTGGATTACCAACGTTTACAGGCATATGATAATCGCTCATTAATAAACGATAGATCCCTTCTACCAGATCGTCAACATAACAAAAGCTACGTGTTTGACTTCCGTCACCAAACATGGTAAGATCTTCTCCTCTTAAAGCTTGCCCGATAAATGCAGGCAATACACGGCCGTCATTCAGTCGCATACGTGGGCCATAGGTATTAAAAATTCTGATAATACGTGTTTCCAAAGCGTGCGTATCGTGATATGCCATGGTTAATGCTTCCATAAAACGTTTTGCTTCATCATAGCAACCACGTGGGCCAACAGGATTTACATTACCCCAGTATTCTTCAGGTTGCGGATGCACATGCGGATCGCCGTACACTTCACTTGTAGAAGCAACCAACACCCGTGCTTTTTTTACACGTGCCAAACCTAAAACATTATGTGTTCCTAAAGAAGAAACCTTTAAAGTTTGAATTGGAATTTTTAAATAATCAATCGGACTGGCCGGCGATGCAAAATGTAAAATATAATCTATCTCGCCCGGTACATGAATAAATTTAGAAACATCGTGGTGATAAAATTCAAACTGCGGTAATTTAAAAAGATGCTCAATGTTCTTAAGATCCCCGGTTATCAGGTTATCCATAGCTACCACGTTCATCCCTTCTTTTATAAAACGATCGCATAAATGTGAGCCTAAAAATCCTGCCGCACCTGTTATTAAAATTCTTTTTTTCATATTAATTTGTTTTTATTCCGATACAATAATAATTGTATCCTAATTTTTTCATGTCTTGCGGATCAAAAATATTTCTACCATCGAACAAAGCTTTATTTTTTAAACGCTTGTTGATCTCGTCAAAATCCGGCACTCTGAATTCAGGCCATTCTGTAACTATCAATAAAGCATCTGCACCGTTTAAACAATCGTACATATCAGTAGCATAAGAAATTGTTTTACCTATCATGCGCTCTGCTTCATGCATGGCTACCGGATCATAGGCTACTACACTCGCACCTTCCGCTAATAGTTTTTCAATGATCACTAATGATGGCGCTTCACGCATATCATCTGTTTTTGGTTTAAAGGATAAACCCCATAAAGCAAATTTCTTTCCTTTAAGATCACCTTTAAAATGTGTTTTTACTTTATTAAATAAAACTTCTTTTTGATTGTCATTAACAGCTTCAACCGCGTTTAAAATACGCATGTCGTAATTTTTTTCCTTAGCTGTTTTAATTAATGCTTTCACATCTTTGGGAAAACAACTTCCGCCATAACCAACGCCCGGATAAATAAACTTAGTACCAATGCGTGCATCGCTGCCAATACCTTTACGCACCATATTTACATCGGCACCCATTATCTCGCAAAGATTAGCCACATCATTCATAAAACTAATTTTTGTAGCAAGCATGGCATTAGCTGCATACTTTGTCATTTCCGCAGAAGGAATATCCATAAAAATTATTGGATGCCCGTTCATTAAAAATGGTTTATAAAGCTTGCGCATAATTTCTTCTGCTTCCGGTCTATCCGTTCCTACAACAATTCTGTCGGGCTTCATAAAATCTTCAATAGCCGCGCCTTCTTTTAAGAACTCCGGATTTGATGCAACATAAAAATCAATTTTCACACCACGTTTATCTAATTCTGCCTGCACTGCTTTTCTAACTTTTTCGGCAGTTGTTACAGGCACTGTAGATTTTGTAACAACTACTAAAGGTTTTTCCATATGCTGACCAATAGAAGAAGCAACCGCTAAAACATATTTAAGATCGGCAGATCCATCTTCATCGGGAGGCGTACCAACCGCTATAAATGCCACTTCCACCTGTTTAATACTTTCAATTAAAGAAGTAGAAAAATGTAAACGTTGTTTTTGCGTATTGCGTAAAACCATTTCTTCCAGGCCCGGTTCGTAAATAGGAAGAATACCTTTATTTAAATTTTCTATTTTTTTTTGATCAATGTCAACACAAGTAACATCAACACCAACTTCTGCAAAACAGGTTCCTGTTACTAAACCTACATAACCAGTTCCAATTACTACTGTCTTCATATATTTAATTAGTTAATTCTAAAACGGTGTCGGTAATATATTTTAAAGTTTCTTCGTCCAGTTCTGTATGCATTGGTAATGAAAGCACGCAGCCACATAACTTTTCTGTTACAGGAAAATCACCTTGTTTAAAACGATCGCTTTTAAATGCATTTTGAAAGTGCAAAGGAATAGGATAATAGATCATAGCCGGAATTCCTTTTTCTGATAATTGCTCACGTAACTTTGTTCTGTCAATACCATTTAATTGTAAAGTGTACTGATGAAAAACATGCGTTGAATTTTTTGCGCGCACAGGTGTTTTTAATTTTGCCGTATTTGCAAAAGCCTTATCATAATAGTCTGCAACCTTATTTCTTGCGGCAGCGTATTCATCCAAATGTTTTAATTTTGCCTTTAAAACAACAGCTTGTATCGTATCTAATCTTGAATTTACACCTAAAACATCATGTACGTATTGTACACTCTGCCCATGATGTGCCACCATTCTCATTTTCTTTGCCAGCTCATCATCGTTGGTATACATAGCACCGCCGTCACCATAACAACCTAAATTCTTACTTGGGAAGAAAGACGTACAACCAATGGTACCAATAGTTCCGGCCTTTGCTGTTTTTCCATCAGAAAAAGTATAATCAGCGCCAATAGCTTGTGCTACATCTTCAATAACATATAAATTATGCTTTTTTGCAACTGCCATTATACGCTCCATATCAGCACACTGTCCAAATAAATGTACAGGCACAATTGCTTTTGTTTTTGGAGTAATATTTTTTTCTATCGCGTCAATATCAATATCAAATGTATCCGGATTTACATCTACTAAAACAGGTATAAGTCCTAAAAGGCCTATTACTTCTGCTGTTGCCACGTAAGTAAAGCTTGCTGTAATAACTTCATCGCCTGGTTTTAAACCCAATGCCATCATTGCAATTTGCAAGGCATCTGTTCCGTTTGCGCAGGGAATAACGTGCTTTACATTAAGATATTTTTCAAAATCAGCCTGGAATTCTTTTACTGCAGGCCCGTTAATAAACGCAGTTGAATTTAATACATCCTGGATACCTTTATCAACTTCGGTTTTTATTTTTTCGTATTGACCTTTAAGGTCGACCATTTGAATTTTTTTTGTTGAGATCATGCTTAATTAATAGATGAGCGAAATTAAGGAATTTTAGCAAGAAATGCTTAAAAAAATCGGTCGAAGCCCTTTTGAAACCAATCGGGAATCTTGCACATTTTATTGGTTGCTTTATCTATTAAAACAAGGGTAACTTTTCCGGTATTTAAAAGATTGCCGGCGGCATTAAAACACTCATAATCAAAGATCAGGCGCAGACCATTGGGGCGCTCACGCATATACGTCACAACAGTTACCTCATCATCATAAAAAGCTGGTTTTTTATAAGAAATGGTAAAATCAATTACCGGCATTAATATACCTCTTTCCTCTACCTGCTTATAACTAAAGCCCAACATACGCATAGCTTCTACTCTTCCTACTTCATAATATTGCGCGTATACACCATAATAAACGTATCCCATTTGATCGGTTTCGCCATAACGCACCCGTATTTTTGTTTCTGATCGTATCATTTAAAAAATATGTTTTTTGTTCAAATTAAAAGCAATGTTAAATTTTTATTTGTCTTAAATATAAATAAAACAACCCTGCTTTAAAATGTTATTTTTACAAAAATAAGTTTTTTAATGAGAGGGAGAATTTTATATCTTTTTTTAAGTGTTTTACTTTTAGCCTCCTGCTCTAAACATTATCTAAATCAAAAAGAAGATTTTTCGCATTTTTCATTAAAACAAGAGCCGGAAAGTCAAATAGCAAAAGTTACCATTGCAGAATATAAAGTAAAAGTAGACGCACAAACCGAAAAAATAATTGCGGCTTCAATAGATGTTCTTACAAAAGACGGTGATGAATCCACCCTTGGAAATTTTGTTTGCGATGCCTTAAAATTTAGTGGTGAAAAAGAATTTAAAAATCTACCTATTGATGTGGTCTTGATTAATCGCGGTGGATTACGGGCTAATTTGCCAAAAGGTGATATTAAAGTTGTAAATGTTTTTGAATTAATGCCCTTTGAAAATGATCTTATTTTAGTGAAAATTAAAGGAGAAAAATTATTAGAAGGTGTACAAACAGTTCTTGAAAAAAAACATTCATTCTTAGGATTGAAAATAAATGCAAAACCAAGCGAAGTGCTGGAAACTACTATTAACGGTAGTTCTATTGATAAAGAAAAAATTTACACTATTGTTACCAGTGATTATTTAGCAAACGGTGGCGACAATTTTATTTTTCTAAAAGACCCTCTCACAACAGAAAAAAGTAATTTAAAGATCAGGGAAGCTATTATAAATTATTGTATTTTTTTAACAGAAAATAAAAAACAAATTGTACCGTATACTGATGGGCGATTACAAATTTCAAAATAGACGCGACTTTTTAAAGTTTACGCTTGGCACTGCTGCTGCAGTTTACGGACTGAACAGTCATGCCCAATCTGTTTTACAAAATGAAAAAGGATTTACAAAATTGACTATTTTATATACAAATGATCAGCATAGCAG
>JACDED010000117.1 GCA_013816615.1 Bacteroidota bacterium | reverse complement strand
ATTTAACTCGGAGCTGTGTATAAGAGCCAGATGTAAGTGTTAACGTAACGGAGCCTGCCGCAATATCAGATGATCCCGGGGTGTAAGAAGGTGATAATACATTTGCAGATGGAGAAAAAATTCCGTTGCCGGAGCTAGTCCAGCTACCAGTGGTTGTAGCGCCGGAAATGTTACCATTTAAATTAAAAGTACTTGAGCTGCAAACAGAGCCACCCGAACCGGCATTAACAACAGGAGCTGGTGTAATAGTAATTACCAAAGTGCTTGTTGCCGGTGGACAAACACCATTACCTGTAGATGTAAGAATTATATTTACAGAACCCGCAATAATATCATTGGCACCGGGTGTGTAAGTTGTATTTAGATTTGTTGTAGATGTAAACGCACCTGTACCACTTGTGCTCCATTGGCCAGTAGATGAAAAACCATTTACTATTCCTGTTAAAGAAACCTGGTTATTATTTGCGCAGACTGTAGTATTTGGCCCGGCACTTGCGAGCGACACATTTTGAAAAGATACAATAACAGTATCAATATCAGGTGGACAGCCACCATTGCCTGTTGTGGTTAAAAACAGTTGTACAGAACCCGCAGTAAGTTCTCCGGCAGTAGGAATGTAATTAGTACTAACTGCACTTGAAGTAGGGCTAAATGATCCAAGGCCTCCACTCCAGTTTCCTCCGGTTGCATTTGTAACGGTACCACTAAGCGCAACTGTTGGACTGCTTTTACAGATAGTAAAATTTGCTCCTGCATTTGCAATAATTGGTACAGTATATTGATTTACAATTGCTGTTGCTGTTGTAGGTGGACAACCCGTGTTATCAGATACCAAAGCGGTATATGTTCCGGGACCAACTGTAACAACGGTTGATGTATTGCCTATTGGTACCCAGGAATATGTGTAAGGTGGAAGTCCGCCGGATGCCGTGACCGTTAGAACTGCGTTGGTACTTCCAAAACAAATGGTTGTTAAAGTAGGATTAATTGTAGCGAGAAGATCACTGTAAAAATAAACGCGGACTGTATCCTGGTAATAACTTGCCTGGCAAGGAGATTGTGCAAAGCCACCAACAAGATAATCTACAAATGGAGGTGGATTGCCTGAAGGTGTTACCGTTACAGTAGCACAACCTACAGTACAATTTAAAAATGAATTATAATTGCCGGGAGGTCCGGGGTTTATTGAGTTCCATGTAATGGTTGGTACAGAAAAACCCGATACGGATAATGTTTGCGTACAACCATCTCTCACTAAAATAGAATCAGGAATAACCGGAGCCGGAATTGCAGTGATCTGATAAGAATTTGAATTGTTACCTGGTTTACAAAAAGTAAGGATGTGCGGCCCTTGACCGCTTAGGCATATCGGTGTTCCAACAGTAATGGGTGGCCCGCAATTAATACTATAAAACAATGCTCCGGGGGGTACTGCGCCCGAAGTAATGCTAAAGTTTATTCCGATAGAACTTGGATGTAAAAAAATAGTAAATTTAATACACTGGTCACTTCCAACCCATCCACAACAGGTATCATTTCTTGGTACTGAAGCACTAACCCAGGTTGCGTTTGGAGTTGCTGTTAAGTTGGCAGTAAAGCTTGGAGTGCTTGCGTCGCATTGTGAAAATGCAAATTGCTGAAGCAAACATGCACATACTATAACAAATAAAATATTTTTATTCAGCATAAATAATTTTTTTTAAGTCTCAAATACTTTTTCAAATTATTATTTCAAAGATAAAATAAAATACAAGTAAACAACCTGTATTTTATTATATTTATTTAAACATTAATATTTCCTACAAGAGTAGTAACACCAACGCTTACAACTATATTATTAACTGTAACGGCATTGTATGGCGCAATAGGTGTAACTGTAATTGAATAGGTTCCTGGCGGCAAGCCTGCAATAACAAAATCTCCATTTGCATTTACAACAGAAGAATAAGAGTTAGAGCCCGAAGTTGCAACAATAGTGGCAAATACACCCGGTGGAACAACTTTACCTTTTATTGAACCACTTAAAGCAGTTTCAATAGTCCGTATAACAGGTTTTAAAGAATAAGAACCATTGCCTTCTTCTACTATCGACATGTTAGCATCAAAATCAAGCAACACATAATAGGCTACGCCCGGTTGAAGATCTTGATGTACTTGTAATTTTAAACCGGATTGTTGAGCACTTGGTGTTGCTAAAGGATAAGTAACATTATTTTTTACGATTGTATTATTTGGTCCAAGTATCAATCGTATTTGTTGAACTTTATCCATGTTTAAAGACCCTGTTGCAATTAAGGTGTCAATTCCATTTGCGAAATTAAGTAAATTATAAATTCCCGGTGTAGTATTAAGCATAACTGCACTGCCGTTACCTGTAATTTCAACTGCTTGTAAGTCTATATAAACTGCCGAGTAAAGTGCCGGTGCATCGGTCATTCTTACATAATATGGTGTAGGAGTTCTTGCAGGAGATACGGCTTCTTCTTTTTTGCACGACACTATTATCGACCCTATCGCGATCAATAATAAAAGAGATTTCAATGTTTTCATTTTTGTAAGTTTTAATTGGTTAGTACTTTATTACCCTATAATATTGTGCCAGTAAATTAATCTTTATGTTTTTGTTTGAGTAATAAAAAAATAAAATCAGCTCATTAAAAAAATGAGTCAATAATTTTTATTTGATATAGTTTAAATGTTTTCTTTTACATCTGCTTTTATTATTATTACATCAGCATATTTTGCGCTTTCTGAACCTTTTAAATTTATTTTATAATCTATTATTTGTGTTGGTGTTATTGTTTTGCTTATTATAATATTATCAGTATTTAATTGAATGGAATTTTTGTTATACAAAACAACTTTTAAAATAATATTTGAATAAGTAACTGCACTTGAATTATTGCAAATAATTCCTTCAAGAATTAATTTTCTGTCAGGAACAGAATGTTTAAGTGAAGATTTATCTAAAAGAAAAAATGCAGGGTTGTTTTTTTCGGACCATAATTTTTCAGCGTTCAGTTTTGCAAATTCTTCTTTTGAATACCCGGTAAAAGACGCATGAAGATAAAGGGCAATTCCTGTTAAGATCACAAATATGACTATGCTTGAAGTAACAGCTATTTCAGTTTTGGATCGGCTAAACATAATATTGGTCATTTTGCGAGTATATCTACTCAGTCCGTATTGCTTTTGTAACTGGCTGAATTGAGCATAAAGCTTAATAAACAGGGTCGTTCTATATATAAGATGAATCAAAGCGTACAAAGGTTGGAAGGAATTATTTTTTATTTTGAAAATAATTTTCCAACTAATTCCAACCTTCTTACCCCCTCACGCATCTATATATTGAATTTAAACCTACAATATCATGTTTGAAGAATACCAGCAATTATTTTCTGAATCAATTTTTCGTACTATTGAAAGTGGAATTACTATTTCACAAGACGAACTTGTTAAGTTAAGAGTTTCGAAAAAAAGGTATTCACAACCGGAGAGCAAAGCGGGTCTTTTAAAGTATATGTTTAGTTGCCTTGGTAATATTAAACCCGATGATATAAATGGCAATAATGGCATACAAAATATTTTAAGATTTAAACCGTACCTCGAAGATTATTTAGATACCGCAACAACACTTACAATTGGCGGGGTTAATTACAAAGGAAAATTAAGTATCGACTTTGGTACTAAAGAAGTTAGAACGCTTTTATATGATCTTATGCCGGACTATAATAAAATAAATGTGCACGTGTGGTTAACATTACCAACATTAGAAATAATTGATCTAACTTTTTTGGAGATGCAAAATAACCAAAGGGGTTTATCTTTTAATAACCCGCGCGAATTTGAATATATTTTTGATAGCCTCGATAATATCTCTTATAAAGAAAGCATTACATATAAGCCAATGTTACTCGGTTGCGACAGTTTATACAAACTTGACCTTGTTTCACCAAAGCTTAAATTGATCAGCTAATGAAAAAGCAGTTTTTTTGTTAAAATAAGAACGTTTTGAAGAATAAAAAATTATAAGTATCCAATTAAATCCAACCTTTTGTATCTTTAATACATCATAAAAATAGATTATAAGCATGAAAAAATATTATATAAATCTTTTGATCATAGCAATAGCTGTTTTTTTCTCTTTTTGTAAAAAAAAGCAGGAAGATAAATGGAAGTTGCCATCAAGCGTAAAATTTACGATGGATATTAACAGGGAATCAGCTATGGGAGGCAATCTTGCATTTACAGGCGGTAATATAATTTTGAACTATTTTTCCTTTGATGGTAAAAGAGACCAGGGAGGCGATGTTTATTTTGATAATAGTTCTGCAATTAACTATTCGTTCGATTCAAATGCTACAATCCCTGAATGGAATTTTGATATACCTCAGGGTTCTTATTCGCAAATAAAAATAATGTATAAAACAGGCGGATCTCAAAATGATAAACAAATTGTTGTAACTGGAACTTATACAAATTCAACTAATAGTACTGTATACCCTGTGCGCTTTGAGTTTCAAGCTAACCAAACGTTTTTAATATTTGCCAAAGCTGCTTCTGGTAATTCGCAAATTGTTTTAGATAAAGATGTAGAAGCAATTGCTAAAATAGAAATGGACCCCGTATATTGGTTCCAGGTAATTACACCAGCTATGATGGACAACGCCAATATCACAAATCTTAACGGCACTCCAACTCTACTTATAAATAAAAATACAAATAATAACATTAATAATGCCATGCAAAGCAGGGTTCATGATAATGTTACACGAGTTACTTTTAACTGATCGGTAGTGAACGAAGAAAATAAACATATTATTTCAGAAGCAGAACTGATTGCAAGATGCCTGGCCGGTGAAAGAAAATGCCAGGAGATCTTATACAGGAGGTTTGCCGATAAAATGTATAATGTAAGTCTCACCTATACAAATGATGAAGATGAGGCATGCGATATTTTACAGGAAGGTTTCATTAAGGTGTTCAGAAATTTAGAGAGGTTTAGTTTTGAAGGCTCTTTTGAAGGTTGGATCAGAAGAATTATTGTAAATACAGCGCTTGAGTTTTATCGTAAGAAAAAACGAGAAAAAGAAGTAATGGAAGAGTATGAAAATATTAGTGTGCCGAATATGGATACTATTTTAGAAAAAATGAATGCAGAAGATGTTATAAAAATGGTGAATCTTTTACCTTCTAAAGCAGCAATGGTTTTAAAACTATTTGCAATTGAAGGTTATAATCATAAAGAGATCGCTGAAATAATGGAAATAACCGAAGGTACTTCAAAATCACAATTAAACAGGGCCAGGTTTCTTTTTAAAGAAGCAATGATAAAGCGCAATGGATAAGAATAAAAACATAGATAACAAGATAAAAGAAACTTTTGAAAGCCTTAATAAACAGGCTCCTGTCGATCTATGGAATAAATTTTCTGATAAACTTGAGGATATCAATATTGATAAAACTATTGAAACCAAGATCAAAGAAGGTTTTGATGGTGTTAACAAAACGGCACCACCACACGTTTGGGATACTGTAAATAAACAATTAAATATTGATAGGGTTTGGGATAGAATAGATAAGGAATTAGACAGACGGCCTGTGATCTATTGGAGGAACATAGCAGGAATAATTTTATTATTATTTATTATTGGAGCAGGTATTTATAAATATAAACAAACAGAATTTAAATTAGCTGATAATACAAACATTATTCAGTTACAGGAGCAACCTCTTGCTGAAGAGAGTACTGCTGGATCAGAAAATAATATCAAAGAACAATCCATTGATAAAAAAGACACAAAACATTTACCTGTTAATGCATCAAAAAGTGAAATTAAAGATAATGGTGAACGTTTAATTGCAAAAAATAAAGTAAAAGAAAATAAAAATAGTTTAAAGGATACAAATAAAGATCTGTCAATTAAAAATGTTGCTGAAAATGTTGCTGAAAATGATCTGAACGGTTCTTCAACTGCTTCAGTAACTGAAACGGTTTTGTTTGAGAATATGACCAGCATACAGCCCTCATTGATAAGGAATAAAGAAAATGAAATAATTCCTCCCGGACTTCAAACATTTACAAATAATACGGACGATTATATTCGCATTAAACCTAAAAAGTATGAAATTGGTATTACCTATTCATATAATAATACCTGGATCATTAATAATGAAACGCAAAAAAGTTTTGATGCAAATAGTTTAACGCAAACGTTTTTTGCTTTTGCCAGCAGCTATGGCGTTGTTGGAAATTATAATTTCTCAAAAAACAACGCACTCTCAGCCGAGTTTTACATTAATTCAGTTTCAAGGCAGCAATACGGTGAGTATATTGAAGGGCGTTACCTGATAAAAACCATACAATTTAATTATTCTAAATTTACCTTATTGTATCAGCTAAATTTACATCAACCCCGCCATGTTAAAATACCTTCTAAATACACTATAAAAACAGGCTTGTATGCGTCTTATCTTAAAAAGTTCAATCAGAGTTATGATCGTATGGATATTAAAGAGACGGGAAAATATAATTCGAGTGATTATGGAATTAAGCTTGCATTCGGCCAGGAAAAGCAATTTAAAAATATCATTATAGGTTATGGCTTAAATGCTGAGTATGGTTTTAATAATACTTTTGCCGGAAATGCAACAATGCCTGCAGGTTTTAATGTTACTAAAAATGCTCTTATTGGGGGTTTTTTAAATGTGAAATATAATTTTTAGTTTTTCACAACTCATTTAATTAACCAAATTGCGCAACTATCAACCTATTTTCAATTTTACAGGCAATGCAGTCAATAGTATTTACAGGATGTTCAGGTATTTCATTTTCAACGCCACAACTCATACAATTAAATTTACTTTTAATAATGTTGGTTTTATGACATTCTTCGCAATGCACTTTTAACGCATTTGCAGGCACAAATAATTCTGTTTTACAGTGTTGACAGTTTGAAGTGTGACCTTCAACTTTCGGCGGATCAATATAATCCTGGGTGAAACCGGTTTTCTTTAAAAATTTTTTCGCATCAGCATCATTTAAATAAGGCAACCAAATTTGCACCACGGTTGATACCTTCATTTTAAGGTTCACATCGTAGGGAAACACTTTATGCATTAATGCATAATCCGGATTGTCATAAAATAATTTAAAATCTTCTTTTAAAGAATCTATGTATTCGTTTATCATTCTAAAAAAACTTTCACCTTTTACTTTTGTAGCCCCTTTTTCCGTATAATATTCTACCTGGCTTTGTAAGTGATATTGTTTTTTTACCACCTTTTGATATTCTTCGTCAAAGGCTGCAACGGTTGCAGAATTGGCGCAAATAGCAAGGAATTGAGCGTAAAAATTATCTTCAAAATTGATAGTGGGGGGCAAGTACTCCGGGTAAAGCCTGTAATAAAGGTCCCAGTATTTTACCTGTAGTTCGTAATATTCTTTTTTATTTTTATTAATGAGACATCCATTTAATTTATTTTGAAAATTAAGATTTGCTTTTTGATATTTCTCAGCTCTTTTTTCATCGGCATTCCAGGCCTGCAAACTCATGGTATAATCAATATCGGTAAGATTACCGCAGTAGTCACAAACAATGTAAGGTGATTTATAAGCGTTTACTTTTGGCGCACCACAATTGTTACAAGTGAATTTTTTTATTTTCATTATGAAATTTTATTCAAGATAAAAATAAAAAACCTTTAGAGAAAATCTTCAGGTTATAATTAATAAATTTTTTTGGCGTTCCCTCTGGGCCGGGTTGCTTTGGGCTTTGCTTCGCTACGGTTTTTTCCTAAGCAGGCAAAAGAACTAAACCCTTCGCATCCCTAACGCAATCTTCCGAACTCTAATACGTAATTTTGCGTGAGGGATAGAGCCATTGTTTGAGCTCTTTTTTAATTGCTTTTTCAGCAAGTGAAAAAAGCGAGTGGCGAAAGCCCGACCCGTAGGGACACGCCCCAAAATTAATTTAAATTTAGTTTAAGATTTTCTTAAAACGAATGCCCCATTTTATCTTTTTTGGTTTGCAGATATTTTGCGTTATGCGGATTTGATGCGATTGCAATCTCTATATTTTCAACTATCTCTAATCCATATCCAATAAGGCCTGCACGTTTTTTAGGATTGTTGGTCATTAGTTTTATTTTACGAACACCAAGGTCGCGTAAAATTTGAGCGCCAACACCGTAATCACGTTCATCGGCTTTAAAACCCAATTCTACATTGGCTTCAACAGTGTCTAAGCCTTCTTCCTGTAATTTATAAGCTTTCAATTTATTTAAAAGGCCAATGCCTCTGCCTTCCTGGTTAAGATAAACAACAACGCCTTTGCCTTCTTTCTCGATCATTTCCATCGATTTATGAAGCTGTGCACCACAATCGCAACGACAGCTTCCAAAAATATCTCCTGTTACGCACGATGAATGCATTCTTACTAATACAGGTTCATCTTTATCCCATTCGCCTTTTACCAATGCCAAATGCTCCTGACCGTTAGTTTCTAATTTATAATCTATCAGCTTAAAATTACCCCATTCGGTTGGCATATTAACTTCTACCTGGCGTGTAACAATACTTTCCTTTGCTAAACGGTAAGAAATAAGATCCTCAATACTGATTATTTTAAGATCAAAACGTTCTGCAATTTTTACCAGTTGTGGTAAACGCGCCATGGTTCCATCTTCATTCAATATTTCAACCAAAACACCACAAGGTTCAAAACCTGCTAATACAGAAATATCAACAGTTGCCTCTGTATGTCCGATACGACGTAATACGCCGCCCGGTTTTGATTTTAATGGAAATATATGTCCGGGCCTTCCAAAATCAGATGGCTTAATGTTTGGATCTATTAATGCTTTTACTGTTTTAGATCTGTCAGATACAGAAATACCTGTTGTGCATCCAAATCCTAAAAGATCTACCGATACTGTAAACGGTGTTTCGTGCAAAGATGTATTTGCAGGCACCATCATATCTAATTTTAATTCGTGAGCTCTTTCTTCTGTTAATGGCGCGCAAATTAATCCGCGACCATGTGTTGCCATAAAGTTTATTACTTCAGGCGTAGCGTTGCGTGCGGCGGTGATAAAATCGCCTTCATTCTCACGGTCTTCATCATCAACCACTATAATAACTTTACCTGCACGAATATCGTCAAGGGCCTCTTCTATTGTATTTAATTTAAAATCGCTCATAATTGTGACGCAAATTTACTTAATTTAAGCCTTTTAAAACATATTTTATTTGGAACTAAATGTAAATAAACTTAAAGCCGAACTGAAAAAAACCTTGCCGGGAATCTCTGCACAGTACGAAATGGCGCCGGTTTCGAGGCCAAAGTTCGATATTGAGAATTTACCCGAAGATCAATATAGACCAAGCGCGGTAATGATCTTATTTTGCAAAGATGAATATGATAATTTATTTATTCCATTAATAGAACGTATGGCCTATAATGGCACGCACAGTGCACAGATAAGTTTTCCGGGTGGTAAATATGAAATGGCAGATGAGAATTTGCAAAACACTGCTATTCGCGAATGTTACGAAGAAATAGGTTTAAGATACGAGATAGAAATCATTGGAAAATTGACACGTTTATTTATTCCTGTCAGCAGTTTTTTAGTAGAGCCTTATGTGGGTGTTTGTAAAATAAAAAACCCGTTAATTGTTCCGCATGAGCGGGAAGTAAAAAGTGTTTTAAAGTTATCGCTGTCGCAATTGTTAGATGATACTATTATTGAAGAGGGAGTAGTGCAGGCAAGTGAATTTAAAATAAAAACCCCCTACTTTTTGGTAGAGGGTCATAAGATCTGGGGTGCTACTGCAATGATGCTTAATGAGCTAAAAGCAGTATTAAAAGCTATTTCGTAAAATCTGTCATTGTGTTATCGTAACACAAATAATATTTTCCTTTTTTAAGATTATCAATGTTTATCTGATTTCCATAGCCTTTTTTCACAACATCACCATAAGCATCAAATACTTCGTACGCTGTTTCCATATTAAAATCAATACTCTTATTGTTTTTTGGAATTGCGAATGATGGTTTTTCAGTTGTAGATTTTAAGCTAACTTCATGAGAATATTTTGAAAAAGAGTTTAAACCTTTTTGCTTCACGCGGTATTTATTTTCGCCGCTGTGCATTGTAACCTGGAATGCATAATCGTGTGATTCAGGACTTCCAATACCATCTATTTCACCAATTGGGATCCATTTATTCCATTTAAATTGCTCAATAACGTATGGTAAAGAACCTGATTCGTTTTTAGCGGTCCACTTTAAAGTTCCTGCTGGAGAAATATTCATGGTTAAAACTTCAAACGTTGGTTTTGATTTAAGATCTTCTAAATTTAAAACTTTAGGTACGCAATTATCTTTGTGTACGATCTCAATTACCACTTTTTGGCCGTATTTTAATTGTAATGCAGCAAGATCAATTTCAAAAGCGCTTGAGTTGGTTTCGTCTGTAGTGATCTTTCCGTTCACTTTGATCTCTTGTGCACAAAAACCTACACCGTTAACACCATAAGCATTTTGTACAAAAACGTTCTTATTCTGATATTTTCCTTCAATAACAAGTGTAGCGGCATCAGCAAGGGTGCTAAGACCAAATAAACAAGCTATGATACAGAATTTTTTCATTTTTAGAGTTAAATTTTGATAGACAAATATAGCAAAATTATCGATGTATTTTAAAGAAATTTCCTGATTTTAACAATTATAAAGAGAATTGTTAAAAAACTTAATATTCCGATAAGAATTAAGTAAGGTTTGTTGAATTGCCCTTTCGTGGCTTTCTTGTCTTTACGGTAGCTCCAGGCCAAACCAATGATGAAAACGAGTAAAAAAATGAGGGTGAAAATTATTCTTCCGGTTGTGAACATATTTATCAACAAAGGTATGTAATAATTTGAAGTTTTTGGCTTTGACGGTCTTAAAATTATAACAAACTTCAAACTCCAAAACGTGTCGTTTAAACTAAACATATTTAGATACTCCTTAGTTCTTTTGCTTGTTACAGGCTTATTTACGGCCAAAGCCTCAAAAGTGGAGAAGGGTTTTAAAGCACTTTTTGTTTACGATTACTTTAAAGCAAAAAAGCTGTTTAATGCTAATTTTAAAAGTAAACATGATCCTTATTCTTCCTACGGCCTGGCTGTGATCTACAGCCGCAACGACAATCCGTTCTTTAACCTCGATTCTGCTTCAAAATATGCAGTACTGAGCTATAATTTTTTCTTTATAAAGCGAGAGAAAAAAGAACTCTTCAGTTTTAAAATTGACAGCGTCACTATTTTACAATTAGTTGATTCTATTGCTGTCAAAGACTTTAAGCGGGTTAAAAAAGAAAATTCTGTATTAAGATACACTGCTTTTTTAAAACAAAATTATCTTGCCAATAAAAATTTAATTAACGAAGTAATTTACCTGCGTGATGAGATTGATTATAACGAAACCTTGGGATATAATGATAGCAAGCAAACCAAAGAGTTTGTGATCACGCACCCGCAAAGTACTTTTGTGCAGGAAGCGTTGTTATTAATAGACAGGCAGATCTTTGATGAATCAACAAAAGATAATTCGGTTATATCTTATATTGATTTTATAAAGATCAATCCGAAAAATATTTTACTAAATTCTGCCTACGAAAAATTATTTTCGCTTTATAAAGAGAAGTCTGATGTGGCCGGACTTCATACTTTCGTGATCAACTATCCAAAGGCACCACAAAATTTAGAAGCCTGGAAATTATTATTTGCTTTAACGGTTAAATCTTTTTCAAGCAATGAGCTGGAAAAATTTTTAGAAGAAAATCCAACATTTCCTTTAAAGAATTCAATATTAAAAGAGCTTGAACTAAACAAGCTTGTGCTTTATCCCTACGAAAAAAATGACCTGTTTGGTTTTGTGGATACTGCTGCCAAAACCATTATCACACCTGCTTTTGATGCAGCGAGTCCTTTTTATGAAGGTCTTTCGGTAGTTAGTAAAAATGATTCGGTATTTTTTATCAATAAAGAAAATGTAAACGCATTCGATCAGTTCTTTGCCGACGCGTATTCTTTTAATAATGGAATTGCTGCCGTAAAACATGGTAACAAATGGTGCTTCATCAACAGGCAAGGACAAATAATTTCGCCAATTTATGATGAAATAAACGAGATCTCGGATAATTTTTACACGGTAAAACTAAATGGAAAGTTTGGCGCCCTAAATAATTTCGGACAAGTTATTATTGAATCAAAATTTGAAGAGTTGGGTGATTTTAAAAATGGTTTTGCGTATTACCGGACAGAAAATAAAAGCGGTTTTGTATCGAAAGATGGGTATGTTTACAAGCCTGAATTTGACTGGCTTTCAGACTTTGGAACTGATAATATAGCGGTAGTAAAAATTGGAAATTCTTATGGACTTATCAATGCAACGGGCAAACTCATTTTAGAAACAAAGTACGACCAGGTAATTCGCGCCAATAATGGAATTTACATTGTTGTATTAAATGATTTATATGGATTTTATAATGGTAATGGTTGTTTTTTAAGTGCGGTTAATTACGATTTTGCAAAAGAAAACTCTGCAGATTTTTATACTAATGGTAATGTATTTAAATTAATTAAAAAAGGGGAGCAGGCTTTGGTGGATGCTAACGGCCGCGTAAGCATTGACTTTGGGACCTATGATGAAATTAATTTTGCGGCCAACGGATTAATTCGTGTGAAAAATAAAAACAAATACGGTTATGTTGATCGTAAACTAAACCCTGTGATCCCTTATAAATACACAAGGGCAAATGATTTTAAAGACAGTTTAGCTTTAGTACAATTAAAAGATAAGTTTATATTAATTAATACGCAGGGTAAAGAGTTATTCTCTTCCATATCTGAAATTCAAAAAATAAGCACCCACTATTACCTTGTTCACAGCGAAAGCGAGCAGTTGGTTAATCAGAAAGGACAAACCGTTTTTAGTGATATCAGTGATATTCAGCCGGTAAAAGGCGGTGTTTTTATAATTACTTTAAATAACGGCACAATAAAATTACTACATGATTAAAACATTTATTAATTTTAAACTCTCAAATCGCATTTAAAAACTAAAATAAATTATATGTCAAAGCCACACAACTTTAGCGCAGGTCCTGGAATTTTACCGGAAGAAGTTTTAAAACAAGCTTCAGATGCTTGTATCAATTTTGATAATTTAAATTTATCATTGTTGGAAATTTCTCACCGTAGCAAGAATTACGAAAAAGTAATTGATGAATCGCACGCGATCATTAAAGAATTATTTGAAGTGGGTGATGATTATGATGTAATGTATTTAGGTGGCGGTGCCAGTTTGCAATTTGCAATGGTACCTTATAATTTATTAAGTGATAAAGGCCACGCTGCATATGTAAACACAGGTGTGTGGGCAAGCAAAGCTATTAAAGAAGCTAAGATCATCGGTAATACGAAAGTGATCGCTTCATCAGAAGATAAAAAATTCTCTTACATTCCTAAAGGATATGAAATTCCTTCAGATGCTGATTATTTACATGTTACCAGTAACAATACTATTTACGGAACGCAAATGAAATCGTTTCCTAAAACCAATATTCCATTAGTTTGCGATATGAGCTCAGATATTTTTAGCCGAAAAGTAAATGCAAAAGATTTTGCGTTGATCTATGCCGGGGCGCAAAAAAATATGGGTCCTGCGGGAAGCACAATGGTAATGGTAAAAAAAGATGCGCTTGGCAAAACAGGCCGTAAAATGTTATCGATGTTAGATTACCAGGTGCATATTAAAGGTGGCAGTATGTACAACACGCCTCCTGTATTTCCAATTTACGTTACACTTTTAACGTTGAAATGGTTAAAGAAAAACGGTGGCATTGCATGGATAGAAAAAATTAATCAACAAAAAGCAGATCTTTTATATAACGAGATCGATCGTAATGCTTTATTTGTTGGAACAACAGCAGTAGAAGATCGCAGTCATATGAATGCTTGTTTCTTAACTACAAAACCGGAATTAGAGCCTGAGTTTGATAAATTATGGAAAGACGCAAACATTAGTGGTATTCGCGGACACCGTGATGTTGGCGGTTACAGGGCTTCTATGTACAATGCTTTACCTTTAGAAAGTGTTGCTGCATTAGTAGAAACGATGAAAGAATTTGAAAAGAAATTTGCTTAGGTGATGCAGCTATGTCAGTTCGAGTAACGCAGCGATCGCGAAGTGTATTGAGAACGATTGAAAGCATCTCGATACAAAAATTTTAAAAACAAAATTTTCTACTCGATGTGACATACAATTTTAAAAAAGCGAACTCACGGTTCGCTTTTTTATTACATTTGAAATATAACATGATAAACATTCCCGACATACAAGAAAAAATAAAAGCTGATTTTGATGCACAAGCCGAAGAGGTTTTTAAATTAATCAATGAATTCACTGCCGGTGGACGTCATTTAAATGATCCAAGAATAATACGTTGTATAGTATTTTTAGCAGATAGAGATATCAAAAAATTACCAATCCTTATTGACTCTGCAAAAACAGACACGCGGGACATTATTATGTGGGCCGAATACATACCAAGCGGACCGGGAGATCAAACCACAAGAGTTCGCGATTTTAATAAGACCTTCGATCAATCGGAAAAAGATGTGAGGGAATGATCTAATCCTCTGATCTGCTATTGTTTCTTTGCGTAGCAAAGAAATCTATGTAGCCTTTAGGCACTATGCATTCATAATTATCTATGTGCCTATGTGCCCGCCAGAACGAATTCATTTGGGCTGGGTTAAAAATTTAAACTTTACATTTATAATATGATCCGTACTTTATTTTTACTTGTAATAGTTTTTCTTATTCACTCCTGTCGTGTTTCTAAAACAAAAAATGTTGTTTATAGCTCAGCAAATAACTTGTTATTGGATGTGTATGCTCCAAAAAAAATAACAGAACCAAAAAAGATCTTAGTATTTGTTTATGGCGGCAACTGGCGAAGCAGAAGAAAAGGACTTTATAAATTTTTCGGAAAAGGCTTTGCAAGAAAAGGGGTTATTTGTGTGGTATTAAATTACCGTTTAAATCCCACACAATAGCAGTAATGGCCAATGATGTAGCCGAAGCTGTAATACCAAATTCATATATAATATAGTCCAATTTTGCTTATTTGATTTTATTTGCTATATTTGGACTATATTATAAATGGATATTATGGCTTTACCAAAAAAAAT
>JACDED010000116.1 GCA_013816615.1 Bacteroidota bacterium | reverse complement strand
AACACATTAAATGATTATATAAACTCAAAGGTTTAGGACTAAAACGACAAAATACTGTCTATGATTTTAAAATTTTTGTCGCGAAACAAAATCAAAAAAAACTTATCGGAGTTTTGCAGCGCTCTCGTAACGGTATAATTACTAAATCCTGTCCAGCCTGTAGCTTCAGCTGTGCGTTTTACGGAATAATCCAAATAGTTAAAATAGGTAATTTGGCCTAAAAGGAAAGCTGAATAAAAAATAAAAAAAATAGATAGAATCTTTGTTTTCATGTTTTTAACCTTACAACAAGTATACCAAATTAAATTTATGATCTATACAGTTGATTTGCAATCAGGTTGTTTATCTTGCAATCACAAAACGTTTACTAATTGAACGCGACTTACTGCCTTTTAAATTTAAAATGTAAATGCCATTTGGTAAGTCTTTAAGATCAATGCTGGAATTTTCATAATTTATATCTGCTACTTTAACCACCTGACCAATACTATTTATAATTTCCATAGCTATCATCTCTTTTTCGTCCTTCAACATTTTTATATATAAATTATCTTTTACAGGGTTCGGAAAAATTTTGACATCTATTTTATCAGTTATTACTTCATTTACACTTGTAGTAATATAGTATCCTATTGAACAACTAAATGCCGCTCCGCAAGCTGAAGGGTTTGGATCACCATTAAAATTAACTTCTACCGTATAAATACCATTACATAAACCTGTCCATGATGAACCAGAAACCGGAATGCTAGACATAGGTGTAATTAGCACTATACTTATTGGCGGTGAGTTTGGACAAGTATAAGTTACACCAGTTACCGAAATAGAACCATTGCAACAACTCGTGCAGGGTGCCGGATTACTAATTTGAAATGTATTACTAATAACTGATGACTGCGACTTAATGAAGTTATTTGCCAGTATTAATAAACTTAGCAGCAACGTTATTTTTTTCATATTATATATTGAACAAAGATTGTACCAAACTTAATGTAATATTACAAACCTTCGATTTATGTCGATTTGACCTCCTTCAAGAAGCCTTAATACATATATTCCATTAGGGAGATCTTTTGTATTTATTAAAACAGATTTATTTTTTATGCTTATTTCATCCACTCTGATTAATTGACCCAATTCATTTAAAATTTCAAAATTTATTTGTACTTTTCTATTCGGGTTTTCAAATTCAACATTTAGAAATTCGCTTGTTGGATTAGGATAAATTTTAATATTATCCCGCCTTGTATTAAAATTTTTAATTCCAACCCCACTCGGATAAACAACAACCGTATCCCATTTCACATTTCCACAAATTTCCTGCCTTACTACATACGTATTAGTTACTATGCCAACGGTTAGCGTTATGCCGGCAGCGGTATCAATAGCTGTAGTTATATTTGGCAAATGGTACCACATACAGGCTTCGTCAATGCCTACGTCCTGTGGCCGGCCAATATATATAGTATTGTTTGGAATGCTCCAGATATCGGGCCCGGCATATGCAGGGAGGTTTATATCAATGCATGACACATCCTCAATAAGTACAGTTGTATAAACATGCGGAAAGTTATTTGAGTTGATAAAAAGCTTATTCGTAGAAGCATCATCTTTAAAATTTCCTATAACCATGTGTTTCTCATTTCCATTAGCAACAAATGTACCAGTGACCAAAGTCCAGTTTAAAGTGTCTGAAATGATATTATTTGTAGGATTCTGAACTTGAGGTAGGAGATATGTTATTGGCCCATTGACTTGTGTGATTGTATCAAGTGTGTTGTCCCCAAAATATGCACCAAAACCATCAATCCCATAGCTACTATTATCGCTTAGGTTTACATAGAATTTTACACAGTATGTTTTACCAGCTTGCAAATTTTGTTTCAATCTGTTTCTTAAATATCCTCTGCTATTGTTTGTCGCACATAAAGTTGGCTGGCATAAAACGCTCGTAACGCCAAAAGAATTCCCTGTTTTTGCCCACTGAAATCCAAAAGGTCCATAAGGAACATTGGAATAACACGTACTATAAAATAATACATTTCCAAATATGGAAGAATCAATGCTTCTCCAACTTTTCGCAACTGAAATTGCATTTGGGTTACTGCAAGTATAAAATTGCTCGAAACTACCGTTAGCTACGTAATTTGCAGTTTGTGATTTGCATAAATAAGAGAAAAGAAAACCATAAAGTATAAATATATACTTTATGGTTTTCTGCAAAACAAAGCTATTTTGTAATAATAAGTTTTTTAACTGTTTTTTCTCCGAGTTCATTACTTAAATTTACAAAATAAATTCCATCTAATAGATCAAGTTTCAGACTTGTTTTATAATTGCTAATTGAGAAGCTTCCGGTCAATAACACTTTACCGGAAATATCAGTAATAGTTAAATTTATCAGTTCTTTATCCTTATTACTTGTAATATAAATTTCATTTACAGCTGGATTAGGGTAAATTCTTAAACTCATGTGAGATCTTCCAATATTCTTCTTCTCATTGAGTTTTAGCAATTGTTGTAGATCTTCATTTTTACCATTACCACTTTCACTACTCCTGCTTGCAAATCCTTCTTCTCCACACACTTCATCATTATAAATTGTATTAGTTTGATTTATTGCATCGTATAACGCGCGTGCTCGATATATTACCGGGCCATCTGTAAATGGACATTGGTTAGCTAACAATAACAGGTCAGAATTATCGTTAGTAGATAAAGTTTTACTGGTCAAAAATTCAGAATAAATTCTATAAAACATTTTATAGTTGTTTTGAATGTTTGTGGATGGACTAAAACTATTTATTAAATTCTGCGGCGCTTGGCTACCAAAAGCAAATTGTTGTTCGATTGATTTTAAAGCGCCTGGAGCAGATTGTTGAGAGACATTATAAAAATTGGCTAATGTATCACTAACACTTATTAAAGAATTGTTTTCATCAATCATTTTAAATAATAATAGTTTATTTATCTCCGATGTTTCTTCGGCATTTACTTCATAATCTATGTTATCTGAGGCAATATTATTTAATAATTCTTCATTATCACCACCTGCCATCATGCCCGGTGGAGGAGGGTTGCCCGGTGTAGGGCATAAAGAAGAAGTGTTTGCGGCATTATTTGCTAAACTCACAGTATTAACAGCACCATAAATCCACGGAGGATTAATACCTCCATTATTCGGAGGGTAATATCCGGTGGGTGAATTTTTCACCCACAATAATGAATTAGTTGCCGAACTACTGTTGTCAGTCCAAGTTCCATTATTACCTGTCCATGAGCCTTGCCAAAAATTATCATGAGGTAAACCCCAGCTTCCCTGCACACCAATAATTCCTGAATTATTTAATGACATACCTATTTTGTTTGTTGTCATTACATTATTACGCCAACTAACACTGGGACTGCTTGCGTTAAAATCAAAGCCAGCATAAACAGTATTCGTTAAATTACATTGAACGGCAGAGTTAGAAATTTGCGATGCATAGATAGCTTTTACTAATGCATTTGTAATATTAAATCCAGTTATAGTGTTCGTATTAACTACACTCGCTTGCGCGTTAACATGATATACACCAAATTGGGGGTTGCCAAAAGGATCTAACACTAAAGTAATTTTATTGTTAGCGGAAAAACCAGTATAAGTGCTGCTACTTTGACCATTATTACTTATACCACGTCGAACCCTATCAATATTATTAAATTGAACACGGGTATTTGTACCCGCTTGGGTAAATGTAATACCTGCAATTATACCGCTATTTGTTATTGTAACAGCATTATCAATTCCTCCATTTACGATCGGTGTAACCGAACTTGCCTCGGGAGTGAATAGATTGAACTTAATATCAACCTGGCCAAGATAATTTGCAAGCGCTGGTAAACCTGCGATATGGGTATTACCCCAATATACATTTAATGTAACCGCATCTTTTAGATTTTTGTACGCCCCATAGTTCAAACTATAATCTTTTGTATTTATGGCCACTAACTGAACGCCCGTTTGTCCATAATCTGTTGTTACTGGTGTAGTGTTACTATTACGTGTACTTTGAATAACTACATAATTTGCATTAACATTATGCAAATACCCCCCGTAAACAGCAAAATGGCAATCGTAGAAACTATTATTATTAACTGCTGGAGTGGAGGGAGCCAAGAGGTTTAGACAACTGTGATAATTATTTGGATTGGTTTCATTATTCGCACAATAGATACCGTAACCTCCGCGATAATTTGGTTTTGGAGAAGAAAATAAGACACGTCTGCTATATTGAAAAACATTATCAAAGCTGGCAATATTACTATTAAGGCCATATATTCCATTCATTTGATTGTCGAATAAATTGTAATTATTGTGAGATTGTGGTATAGTCTCACCAATTGTAATATTATAGTATGTTGGTGTTACTGCGGCGGGATTTATTGTTAGCCCACAATTTTCAATATAAATGCCATACAAAGATGGTTGACTACTATATGGTGCTTTTAGATTTGCCGGGGCGTATCCTTGCATACCATAAGGTGAGCTCAACACATTTGTAGGGCCGGTAATTGCTCTTAATCCGGGAACGGTTGTAGATACATCTGGCCAAATTGTAGCCCCAGGGTTTAAGTTAAAATTACGGCAGGTAAAAACAGAGTTTTTAATATAAAAGGGTGCCGTTGATGCAGTTTGCGCATAATTTTTTATTGATATTGCGGTATAATTCCTATTAAAAACAACTCCGCTTGCAACAATGTCAAAACCAGAGGTTGTTGTACATCCAGTGCTGCTAATGGCGGTTTTTGCGTCCTCAATAAGATCAGGTGTAACAAATTGTACACGACCTCCATTATTTACAACAATACCATTCCACATATCATTGCAAGCGTAAATATGAGTTCCCCTATTACTAAATAAGGCGTTGCCGTTCGGAACAGTTAAAGAAACGTTTGCCGCCATTCTAAACTCATCACCAACATAAACAGTACCTTGTATAGTTGCGCTTTGATTTATAGCATAACCACCGTTTAGAATTGTTACCGTGTTTGGTAAACCGATAACGTTCGATGTTATGTATTGATTACCGGAACAGCAATCATTCCTTACATCAACTAATGTAGTAGTAGAAAATGTACATAACCCGTTGTTTGCAGTTACGGTATAAAGTGTTTGCGATGCAGGATAAACCGTTTGATTTGCTCCTAATAATATGCCGGGCATCCAAGTAAAAGTAACACCTGAAGACGGTAATGCTGTAGCTGTTAGCGGAGCACCCAGACCAATATTACTGCAATAAATACTTTGGCCGTTTGTAGTAAGATTAAACCCGGCAACAACATTTACAGTAAATTGGTTATTTACGGTGCAGGTTGTAGAGGGTGTAGTGTAACTATAATAAACTGTATGAGTGCCTAGCGTGGTTAAGTTTGGATTGATATTTACTTCCGTTAATCCGGGAGATGGAGTTGTTATCGTTCCTAAATTTGGTATTGTCCATGTGCCACCTGTTGGTGTTCCCGCTGCAAGATAACTTTCAAGATAATATATGCTTTGATAAGTACACCAAGTAGTTGGTAGATTCGTAAAATTAATTGTGGGATTTACACTCACTGTTACAGTTTTTGTATTAACACAAATTCCATTGCTTGAAGTTAATGTATAAATTGTGGTAACAGTTGGAGAAACAATAATTGATGCTGTATTTGCACCACCGGGTTGCCAGGTATAAGTTACACCTGTTGTTGGCCAAGGCTGGGCTGTAAGTGTCGCTTGTTGGCCGGCGATTAGGCATTGTTGAGGGCTGATGCTTATCGAATTTGTTGGTTGCGGATTAAACGTCACATTAAAGGTGTAATTTTGAACGCAGTTACTACCATTTGTAATTGAATATGTATAATTATAAACTCCTGCAGGAAATGTTCCAAGGTTTCCTGTTAAATCAATATAGGAACAAGGATTACCACTGCAATTGCCATTAAAAATTGCCGTTCCGGTAAATACCCCATTTGTGGAGGTTCCGGCAGAAATTAGCGATTGCAACGTATATGGAGAAAAATTGCCAATGCAAATTGCAGGAGCTGTAAATGATCCTGAGGGCAATGGAACAGGATTTACTACCGCAGAACCTGTGCGGCATCCATCGTTGCCAAATAATGTGTAAGTGGTATTGATAGTCGGAGGAGTTACAACAATTGTCGGACTTACAACATTCCCCGGTTGCCACGTATACGTCATTGAGCATGTGGTATTAACTGCATTTCCGGTTAATGTAGCAGTGCTACCAGGACAAAATAGTGTGCTCGAATTTACCGCTGTTACAATTAATGGTGGCGGTGGAGTGGTTAATTCCTTTAAAGATAAATTATCTATTGCTGCTTTATTTAAGCCATTCAACAGCAAATATCTAGTAGGTGTGCCGCAATAAAAGAATGTCGTTGTGATATGTTGCCAATAAGTGTTTGCTGCATTTATTGTAATACCAGTAATCGTAAAAGTTATTGGTATAGCCTGGTGATTTGTAAAGTTGATCACACTACCACCTGATAGATTAGCCGAAATACCACTGATAGCATTTAAGGTTAATGTAACAACTGACCCGATAGAGACACCGCTACCTATTGTGTAAGATGCATCGAATTCAAATTGATAATTTTTACAGGTTTTTAGTGGGTTCATTAAAGTTTTAGTTAGGGAGTTATTATCTCCTAAACTCGAATATAGATGAACCTCATTATTTGTTGGTGGGTTCGGACAAGATTCTGGTGAAAGTGAACTTATTGATGCGCCCATCATATAAGCGCCAAACGAAGTCCAGTGAAAACCAAACGTTGAGATGCCGCTAGCAAATGTTGGATTAATGATACAGTCCTGATAACTTTCCCTTCTTAACACTCCTCCTCCGAAATTTGTATTCGCGTTTATCATATGTCCAAACGGTGACCCTCCATGGAAAAGGTGAGCAAATAACATTTCATTAGTCATAAGCCAACTTCCGTCGGGCATATTAGAACTGGGAGAATTTGGATTTGAGGCAGTTTTAATTTCGCTCGCATCCTCAAAGCCCGTGTTAATCACTAGCTCATTCCCAATGGGTATTGTGTATGCCCCCGGTAACACATCTATTGTAATCATTTTTCTCGCGCCAGCTTCTCTCCCGTCCCACAATTGGAAAGCAAATTCTGCTCTACCAATATATCCAGGAGGAGGAGAATAAGTAATAATATTACTACCGGTCAAGACAATACAATTGTGATTATTTCCACCTGTTGTAACACCTCTAATACCAGACAAACTGTTCGGATATACGCCAATACTTTGTCCATTTGGATCAGCAATATTTGGAAGTGTATTAGTATTTATAGTAAATACAGTCGATATTGGGCCGCCTGGAGCATTATTATTTGTAATAGTAAAATCAGCAGGTTTAGTTTCAGGAAATGCATGCGCTGCAATATTTTGAACTGCATTTGAAGTTGGCCAAGCCACAATATTAGTTGTTGCTATATTGCTTCGGTACGGCGGGGAGTTAGTTGTTAATAAATTTGAATTAGTGGTTATCCCACCGGAAAGATTTGTGGCACTTGCAAAAGTCGGATTGTATGCATACCCTAATTGATTTAAATATCTTAGCTCAGCATTTGTATACAATCTTTTCTTCATATTTCCATACATACTTGGCCCCATAACATACAAAGGCTGAAACCCCGGTGAATGTTGACTGCCAGTATAAAAAGAATATCTGTCAAAGTCTAAATGGGATAAAAACGATGGAGGTGAGTAACTTTGTGCGAGAGGAAACACTACAGGTTGATTTCCGTCATAAGTTTTATGATTATTTGGTGCGCCATTACTGTTCATCCAGACTTGATTATTTCTTAATACACTTGGCACCGATATAAATGTTGGGTTTAGCGATGTTCCTTGCACTAATTTTTTTCCGCTAAAAGTTGCCGGAAATCTTACATCGCCCACCCACAAAAACAATTGATCAAATTTCGTGAACGACTGTATATTACTTATATTAGATGTTACTTGCAGGTAATAGTTTGGCGCAGGACCTTCTCCCACGGCACTTAACCAACCCATAATATGTGTCATTTCATGAATTAAGACAGAATATAAATCTACCCTGCAAGGAGTTGAAGTATTTAAATAATCATCCCAATAATTTAATGGTGACGAAAAGATCTGATCAAAAGTTATAGTTAACATACCATCATATTCATTGGGATCCGGATCCACACTGTTTGCCACATGATCGTAAAAATTTCCACCGAAAAAACCTGGTGAAACGCCGAAGGTTCCCGGAACAAAAAATGGCCCCGCCGCACCAAGCGCGGAATAAGTCACTGGAGCTGGGTTTACGTTGGAATAAGATTTAGCGATATAAATATCAAGAATTTGCCCATTTAAATTAAAAGTATTTTGTATGTATTGTAAAACTGCACAATAAGTGTTTTTTCGAAAGCTTCCTAATGTAGGATCTGCAAAGCCTGCCGCAGGACCTGAATTTGCTGCAATAAAGTCATCTTCGTAATATAACCTAAAGTTCCCGCAGGTAACGATTAAGCTAGTTGGAAAAGTACTTTGTGGTATTTTCATCGCCGAATTCATATTCGCTACTGCCTTACCATCCACATGGCACGTGTAGTGAACTTCGTCTTCTGAAATTACACTTTGTGCTTTAAACAATTTAGTATTAAAGCAAAGTAGGAATAAAATGATAATCGCTTTTTTCATTTTTAAAATGTTTTTAATTAATTAATAAATTATTAAGTACAGCAATCAAGAACAACATAGAACTAATAAAAAAGTAATAAACCTTTTTATTTTTAAATAACTTCGACCTGAAAAAATCACATTAAACTTATACTGCCAAGGATATACAATCTTTTTTTAATGTGCAATAGCTAAGACTACTTATTTTTTAAGAAGTCTTTAAATTTTCACCTATTTCAATAAGAAATAACTGGCTGTCAAAATTTGATTTTTTTATAAATATAATACCGGCTTTGATAGCGGATTTATCTATAACGAATATATTCATACGGACGGAGATTAGGATATTGCTATCGCGCCGGCTGGCTCAAAAGCGTCTTATACTTTTGCCTTTCCAAAAATAAATTTATTTATCTCGTTAAATACCGAGCGGGCTTCTTCATCACTTACCTGCATACCAAAACGAATGGCTTTACCTTGCGAAATAAATTCTAAACGTTCGCCGCCTTTTACCCAAAAGCTTTGATTGATATTATCGGCCCAGCTTGTATTGCTTACATCAATAATTTTAAAATCATCTACCAATTCAAGTTTATACTCTTTTGTTTTTCCTTTTTTATTTAGTTCACGCTGGTAATAAATAATATCGTTTTGGATCCAGATCTTTTCTTTGCCATTACGTTTCCAGATAAAAGCACGGGCGATCTTATATTCAAAGTAAGCCCAAAACGATAAATATACCAGCATAAACAAACGGGTGTCTTTATCATACATCTTAAAATAATTTACCAGTACAATAATACCGCAAACGGTCCACGCAAAAAGCCATAAGAACATCATGTTCAATTTCTTTTTATCAGTGGTTGGTAAAATTACAATGCTTAATAAATTCTCTTTCTGTAAAATGCTTATGCGCTTGCCAATAACTTTCATTTTCTTTTGTCTTTTCTAATTTGTCACGTCGGGTAAGATTTGCGCCTCTTTTCAAATCTGTATCGAGACGTTAATACCATTACTTCACGATACGATTTTTTCTAAGATCTACCCGATGTAACATTATATTTTTAATATTAAATATTTGCAAATTTAAGTATCTTTAAATCCATAAACCAGCTATGAGCGAATTAAAACGCAGTTTAAATTTATTCGATACCATCATGATCGTTTCCGGAAGCATGATCGGATCGGGTATATTTATTGTAAGTGCAGATATGATGCGGGTTTTGGGCTCCCCGTTTTGGGTTTTAATGTGCTGGCTTATTAGTGGTGTTATTACTTTATTTGCTGCTTTAAGTTATGGCGAGCTGGCCGGTATGATGCCAAAGGCCGGCGGACAATTCATTTACATTCAGCGCGCCTACGGCCAGTTAACGGCTTTTGTGTATGGGTGGACGGTCTTCACCGTTATTCAAACCGGTGTTATTGCCGCGGTGGCGGTGGCCTTTGCAAGATTTGTAGGTGTTTTTATTCCGTTTTTTGATGAGCAACATGTTTTATTACAGCTGGGCAAATTCTCCATCTCTACCACTCAGGTTTTAGGCGTTGGCTCTGTATTGTTTCTTACCTATATAAATACCTTAGGCATTAATAATGGCAAGATCATTCAACGCGTTTTTACAAGCGCAAAATTATTAGCCCTGCTAGGCCTTATAGGTATTGGTTTTTTTGTTGGCTACAAAGCGGGTTACTGGCATACGAATATGCAATTGCCATTTTCAGGTTCGGGAAATACAAGTGCTTCAACATCTCCCGATATTAGTGTCGTTACTTTATTAAGCGCTTTGGGCGTTGCATTAATTGGTTCTTTATTTAGCAGCGATGCATGGAACAATGTTACTTTTATTGCGGGTGAAGTAAAAGAGCCGCAAAAAAATATTCCGCTTGGTTTAATGATCGGTGTTTTAATTGTTACGGTATTATATGTGCTTGCCAATGTAGCTTACTTTATGTTGCTGCCCGCTTTAGGCTCACCCGAAGGACAAAACGTTTTTGAAAAAGGAATTGCGTACGCGCAAAACGATAGAGTAGGTACCGCTGCCATGTCGGCTGTTTTTGGCGAAGTGGCTTCGTATTTAATGGCCGCCTTAATTATTATTTCCACCTTTGGTTGCAATAACGGTTTAATTCTTTCGGGCTCACGTTTGTTTCAATCTATGGCTAAAGAAGGTTTGTTTTTTAAATCGGCAGCATATATTAACAGGAACAGCGTGCCTTCAAAAGCCCTGTGGTTCCAGGCAGCGTGGGCCTCGGTATTATGTTTAAGCGGCTCCTATGGGTCTTTGCTGGATTATTGCACCTTTGCGTCTTTAGTATTTTACATCGTTACCATCTCTGCCTTATTTTATTTAAGAAAAAAAGAACCCAATACACCGCGTCCGTATAAAGCAATTGGCTATCCCATCCTGCCTGCTTTATATATTTTAATAGCTTCTGCTATTTGTATCGATCTTTTAATTTTTAAAACATTAAATACCGGCCTGGGTGTTTTAATTATGTTCTTAGGCATTCCTGTTTTTTATATTTTTAAAATGAAGAAGAACAGTGAATAATTTTTTGAATAATTTTTTCGGTTTCAATAAACAGCAACGCAATGGATTATTAGTGCTTTCACTAATAAGTTTTAGTTTATTGTTGGTCCGCATTATTTATCCATATTTTATAACCCCTGGTACTATTGTCATTAAAAACTTACCTGTAGTTGAAAGAAAGTTGGATAGTGCTTACGAGAATTCACAAAAGCAATTCCAAAATAATTTTTCAGAAAATAAAAAAGCGTTAAACTTATTTGTGTTTGATCCAAATTCAGTTTCGTTTGAACAATTATTACAATTAGGATTTAAAGAAAAAACCGCAAAAACATTATTAAAGTTCAGGGATAAAGGCTTTGTATTTAAAGAGAAAAAAGACATGCAAAAAGTATATGGTATTTCTGATTATTTTTTAGCTCAGTTAGAGCCTTATATTTTAATTGAAAATAAAAGAGCGGTTGACAATAAAAACTCTGGTAAAGAAAAAACAGTAAATGCTGTCGCAGTAAAAACAAGTGCAAAAGAAAAAGTAGAACTAAATTCTGTTGATAGTTTAAGTTTAATTGAATTAAATGGTATTGGTCCGTCTTTTGCAAAACGCATTTTAAAATACAGAAGTATTTTAGGCGGTTATGTTGCCATTGAACAGTTAAAAGAAGTGTATGGTTTTAATGATGAACTTTATCAAAAAGTAAAAAATGCCTTTAAGATCGATGCCTCTTTTGTTAAAAAAATAAACCTGAATACCGATGACTTTAAAGTAATAAATAAACATCCTTACCTGAGCTACGAATTAACAAAAACCATTTTCGACTGCCGCAAAAAGGCTGCTATTACTCCTACAAGCCTAAAAGACATTATAAACGACGAACCTGTTTATAATAAACTGCTTCCCTATTTACAGTTTTAGTAAAATTTCGTAAATTTAACTACATTTACAACACACGATTTTTTACTGTTATGAGCGATAAACAAAGAACCATAAAAAGCCCTGTTTCTATCTCAGGAGTGGGTTTACATACAGGCGCGCCTGTTACCTTAACATTTAATCCTGCAGAGGAACACCATTGGTTTAAATTCCAGCGTACTGACCTGGAAGGCCAGCCAATTATTGATGCGGATGCCGATCTTGCAGTAGACACGTCACGCGGTACAACGCTTGAAAAGAACGGTGCAAAAGTGCACACCACTGAGCACGTGTTGGCAGCGTTAATGGGTTTAGGTATTGATAATTGTTTGATACAGGTTACCGGCCCCGAAATGCCAATTATGGATGGCAGCTCTTTAAAATTTATTGAAATTCTTGAAGCCGCCGGTATTGTTGAGCAAAACGCCGAGCGCGAATATTTTGAATTAACCGAGAATTTAACTTTTGAAGATCCGATCAAAAAAGTGGAAATGTTAGCAGTGCCACAGGATGAGTTTCGTGTTACCGTGATGGTAGATTATGGAAGCGAAGTGTTGGGAACACAACATGCCTCGATGTACAACTTACGCGAATTTAAATCACAAATTGCACCTTGCCGTACCTTTGTTTTCTTAAGAGAATTAGAAGCATTGTTAGCGCACAATTTAATTAAAGGTGGTGATCTTGATAATGCCATTGTTTTAGTGGATAGCGAATTACCAAAAGATAAATTAGATCATTTACGTAAAGTATTTAATAAACCGGATGTTGAGGTAAAAGGCCGCGGCGTTTTAAATAATACAAAGCTTCATTTTTATAACGAGCCGGCCCGCCACAAATTATTAGATATTGTTGGTGATCTTGCTTTGGTTGGAAAACCAATGAAGGTTCACATTTTGGCTGCCCGTCCCGGCCATGCCGGTAATGTTGATTTTGCAAAAAAATTAAAAGCATTAGCTAAAAAACAAAAACTAGAAAAAGATTATCCAAAGATCGATCTTAATAAACCACCGCTTTTAAACATCATGGATATCATGAAGATTTTACCTCACCGTCAACCCATGTTGTTGGTAGATAAAATTATGGAGCTTTCGGATGAGCATGTTATTGGTGTAAAAAATGTAACCTTAAATGAAGAATTCTTTAAAGGCCATTTTCCTGATAACCCTGTAATGCCCGGTGTAATGCTTATTGAAGCAATGGCACAATGCGGCGGCGTTTTGGTTTTAAAAACAGTTCCCGATCCTGAAAATTATTTAACCTACTTCATGAAAATTGATGGTGTTAAATTTAAAAAGATGGTAATTCCCGGTGATACCGTTGTGTTTAGTTTAGTACTTGTAACGCCTATTCGCCGTGGTATTTGCCACATGCGCGGTGTTGCATATGTAAATAACAAACCTGTAATGGAAGCGGAGATGATGGCACAGATCGTAAAAGTAAGAGGCCTGGAAGTAAAAACACCTGAACCACAACTTACATAATTTATGATCTCACCACTTGCAAACGTAAGCCCTAAAGCTAAGATCGGTAAAAACGTAACTATAGAAGCCTTTGCTACGGTTTACGAAGATGTTGAAATTGGTGACGATTGTCACATTTATCCTAACGCGCAAATTTTTCCGGATACAGTTATCGGAAGCGGGTGTAAGATTTTTCCGGGCGCTATTATTGGTATCGTTAACCAGGATCTAAAATACAAAGGCGAAAGATCAAACACGATCATTGGAAAAAACACAACTATCAGGGAATTTGCAACCATTCATAAAGGCACAGCAGATCGTATGACCACTAAGGTGGGTGATAATTGCCTGATCATGTGTTACACGCATTTAGGGCACGATTGCGCTATCGGTAACAATGTGATCATTGCTAACAATGGTAGCCTGGCCGGGCATATTACGGTTGAAGATTTTGTAATTATTGAAGGCGTTGTTGCAGCGCAACAATTTGTAAATATTGGTGCACATTCATTTATTGCCGGCGCATCTTTAGTAAGAAAAAGCGTACCACCTTATTGCAGAGTTGCAAGAGAGCCACTACAATTTATTGGGGTGAACACAATTGGTTTAGCGCGCAGAGGATTTGATAAAGAATTGATAAAACAAATAGAAGATATTTACCGTATAATTTTTGTTCGCGGCCACAACATTTCTAACGCTTTAGAAATTGTTGAGAATGAAATGCCGGAAACAGCAATACGAAAACAAATTGTAGATTTTATCCGCAATCAAAAAGATGGCATTGTAAAAGGCATTTAAAAAATATGTTATCTATTCAACTAAATAATCTCGGCAAAAAATTTAATAAAGAATGGATCTTTAAAGGACTTACTTATACCATAAACGCCGGAGACAAAGTGGTAGTGCTTGGCGGTAACGGTTCGGGTAAATCTACATTATTACAGGTCATTAGCGGTTTTATTACCGAGAACGAAGGCGAAGTGATCTATAAAGTAAATGACAAAATTATTCCGGTTGATAAAATAAAAAACCACATTTCATTTGCATCACCCTACATTCATTTAGTTGAAGATTTTACGTTGACGGAAATGATCGATCACACAAAAATTTTCAAGCCTTTTATAAAAGATCTTTCAACCGAACAAATTATTAAGTTGTTAGATCTTGAAGCTGCGAAGGATAAATTCATAAAACAATTTAGCAGTGGCATGAAACAACGACTAAAATTAGGCGTTGCTATTTTATGCGACACATCTTTATTGCTGTTAGATGAACCCGTTTCTAATTTAGATGCCAACGCCATTGCCTGGTATAAAAACATCATTAAAGAGTACTCTCAAAACCGAACAGTTATAGTTGCATCAAATGCAATACAAGATGAATTCTTTATCTGCGATAAGCAATTAAATGTAATGGAGTATAAAAAATAATAAATTTTAGTGTTTAATAATTTTCTCAACACGCTTAAATTCACCTTCTCTTACTTCTAAAAAATAAACGCCTGACGAATAATTGCTCATATCAATTGTTGATTGATAGGTGTTTTTAATTACAGTCTCATACTAATTAGTGTTCTAAATTATACAATAAGTGATTGCGATTAGTTAATGATGTTAAATATGCTTTATTTTTATTTAAACGTTTAATTCCTATAACTGCGCTATCCATTGCTTGGTCTATTG
>JACDED010000215.1 GCA_013816615.1 Bacteroidota bacterium | reverse complement strand
GGCAAACAGCTTTTATATGGTATGCCGGAGAATTAGAATATGATTATAATATAAATAATAAATGGAGTATTAATTTTCATATCATTCCCGGGATACCTGATTTTTTCAACTTCGGATTCGGATTTCGGTATTGGATCGCTTCTATTCCCTCAAATAAAGAATGGCGTTCACAACCCAATAAAAATAAATGGTTCTATAAAAAAAAGGATGTGCAGCAAATTGAATAAACGTTTAAAATGTGTAGCCGGTTGAAAGTTCTATGTGCGCAGCCGTAAAAACATGCGCTTTTAAATGCGCTGCAATATACAATCCCTGCGGAATTTTATTTTTTATTTTGGGATAATAACCCATACCGATCTTAGAATAAAAATCTTCACCACTTATTCGTTTGTTCAATATATAAGCGCCAAAGCCATAACGTGTTATCAGGTGCGCAAATTGAACTTCTTCTTCAACATAATATGAAAGCTGTGTAGGACTATTGGCGGGTGTTCCCACTTCCATACCCAAACCTGATCTAAAAACAGAGTTATGCTGATAAAATACCATAGCCAAAAACTGTGGATTTACATCCATATCCCTACCCTTTCTATGATTATAAAAACCGAAGGCCGTGCCAACCCTGTACCTGAATCTCGGAAAGTTTTTTTCTTTTTCGTGATCAGTAATTTCTATTTTTTTTCCCGATGGATAATAACTAATGCTGATGTATGCAAATGCCGTGTTAACGCCGCGGTTAGGTAATTTAAAACCGCCATTAGACATATGGTGCAAAACAACCCCTGGTTTAATATCTAATTTATTTGAGATAAAAAATCTATAACCAAGATCCAATATAAATGAAGCATTTAAATGCGTGCTTACAAGTCGGTTGCGCGGATTGTAAATATCACTGTGCGTCTTGGTTATGTAAGCAATTCCGGCGCCATGTTTAATCTGAAATATTCCAAGTTTGTGGGTTAAAACATTAAATTCAAGATAGGGCATTAACGAGACAGCATGGCCATAAATAGAGTCGTTACCCAGATTTTTGAAAGTTAAATGTAAACCTGCTTGTGGAAAATTATTTGCATAATGCCAATACCGCTTTCCGTTTGTTTTTTTACTATAGTCAATTGAAAATCCAAAATTATGCGTTTCGGGCTTAATCCGGCCTGCTTTATCAATAAGGCTTTCGCCTGCCAGTAATTGAAGCTGCCACGAAGCCCCGGGTTGAGAAAAGCCTTTTAAACTTATTATTAAAATAAAAAATATGAATTTCTTTTTATTAATTATCACCGCTATTTACTAAGTATAGAATACATATTATGCAAACGAATTTTATAGGTAGATTGTTTAAACTCGCCAAACATTTAATTAAAATTAGGCTTAAAAGATTTAGAAGTTGTGCGTGAGCGATTGAAACAAATCCTTTAGATGGAATCATAATTGATTAATGAAGAGGCGTTTATCAGCCTTTTGCGAATGACCTGTGAGTTAAAAAAACTTCGAGCTAGAGTATCGCTATTTTTTGGGCATTGCCTGCGGCCCGCGCTTTCCGTTCCAATCTTTTTGTTCGTACCTCTCAAAAAGGATTTTCACTACAATCGCTAACGCGAATTTCGGAAAGCCCGACCTGAAGGACGTTAAAAAAAACAATTTTATCTTAGGAAATTTAATTGAAACTTTTTAGTCATCAACTCCCGTTGCGGCATTAATAACTTCAACATCCAGTACACCAATAATTTTAAAATCGGTTCGCCGGTTTTGTGCACGGCCTTCGGGGTTATCGCTTCCATCCCCATTCTCATTTTGTGCGATGGGTTTGCTTTCGCCATAACCTTTAGCCTTTAAACGCTCTGCACTAATCCCCTTGCTAATTAAATACGACACAACACTTTCTGCACGTTGCTGAGATAACTTCTCATTGTACTTATCGCTTCCTTTGCTATCTGTATGCGATTGTATCTCTACTATCACTTCAGGATTAGCTTCCATTAACGCCAATACAGTTGTATCGATCGCAATTTTACTTCCTTCTAAAATATTCGATTTATCAAATTCGTACTGAATGTTTGGAATACGTATTGGTTCTTTTGGTTTTTTAGCAAGCAATACATTTTTTGTAATATCCTGCGAGGTTACAATTCCTCTTGTGGTAACATCTGCACTTGTACCTAAAAAATCGTTCTTCTTTACAACAATAGAATAATCCTGCCCTGCTTCTACAGTAGTTTTAAAATCACCGTTCTTATCGCTTTGCACTATTTTTACAAGAAATTTTTCTTTTGTTTTTTTATCTACAAGATAGATCTCAACGGTAGCCTGTGGTATAGCCATGTTAGGATCGATCATCTCACTCACGCTTCCTACTAAATTAATTTTAATGTATTCAGTATGCTTGTATGTATAAATATCATCGCAGCAAGTACTATTCTTTAAAGAGTTACCACCTTTACGGTTGCTTACAAAAAAACCTTCTTCGCGATTGGTTGAAATAGTGTAAAAAATATCATCAGCTCCGGTGTTCACAGGCTGTCCAATGTTCTCGGTGTTCATCCATTTCTTTCCATCTCCATTTGCTTTGAATACATCGTATCCACCAAGTCCGCCTAACCCATCAGAGCTATAATAAAGTGTGCGTGTCTCATTATCAAAAAAAGGTGTTATCTCATTTTGAGCTGTGTTAATTTTATTGCCTGCATTTTTTGGCGTTTTGTAAATTTTATTTTTCGAATCGTAAATGGTATACCAAATATCCAAACCTCCCCTGCCCTCTTTGTTATTGCTCACAAAATAGATCACATCATTTCCTTTTGCAGGATCAGTTGTAACAGCAGGCATTGTAGAAGTGAATTTAGGATTGTTTACATTCTTTGGAAGTTTTACAGGTTCGCTCCAGTCATCACCATTTTTTTCTGACACATAAATAGCGCAGATCATTTGTTCTTTAATATTTAATTTACAACGCGTAAAATAAAGTCGTTTTCTATCAGGACTAAAACAAGCATTACCATTATTAAAATCCACATCATTTAAATTACCACCGTATTCCCCTCCAAATTTCCATTCGTTATTCTCGCGTTTGGCAACATATAATTTACGTTTAACGGTTTTTGCAGTATCATCTTCAATAATATATTCTTTTTTATCTGTTCTTAAAGATGTAAATACAAGCGTATTGTCATCTACATTTACCGGCGCGCCTTCTGTATTTACTTTATTGATTGTAGAATCTAAATGCGAAATAACCACTTTCTTTTCTGTGTTCACGATCTTTTGAACGGAATCACAAAACACAATTTCTTTAGTAGCTTGCTTTTTTAAACCTTTTTCGTCACCCTTATATTCTTTTTTAAATTTTTGAAAATTTACTTTCGCGCTGTCATACAACCCGTTCGATTTTTGCATTTGCGCGTGATAATATAAGGCTGTAGGTGCTTTTTCAACATTGGTTTCATAAGCATTTAAGAACATGTGTTGTGCACGGTCGTAATCTCTTATTTGTAAATAAGCTTTTGCCAATTGATCCATCACTTTTGCATCACGGCTATTCTTTTTTAAATAGGCTTCATAAAAAGTAATTGCACTGCTTGGATCATTTTGCGCCATTGCACTTTTACCTAAACGTTTTAAAGTTTTAGGAGATGAGCGGCTAACAAGCGATGTATCTGACTGAGACTTCGCTACAAAAGCAAATAAAAGAAAAATAACTATGTATTTAATATCTCTCACAAGGAACTGCTTTTTTACTTAATCGTGTGTTCTTACCTTTGTAAATAAGTGCAATTTCAAAAGCGCCCTTACTTTCAACGGCTGTTTTTAATTGTGAAAATGTAATATCGTAACTAAAACCAATGGTGTAGTTCGAATAATTCATTCCCGCTGTAACAATACCTGCATCAGGATTACGTTTAAATCCATCGCGCCACATAAAACCCGCAAACACCGAATTGGTAAAGAATACATTTTTAGAAAGAATATATTCAACATTTAAACCGCTAACCCAATCGCTTACCTTTGTTGTATAACCGTACATTGTATAACCGCGTAAAATAATCTTAGGATTTAAATAATAATTCAAACCAATATTATAAGCCTGGCGTATTGGCAATTTATTTACCTGGCTTAAAAAACTTTCTTTTGGTTTATTTACATGAAATAAAGTATAACCGATCTCAGGTTCAATTTTCCCAAACTTTTTAGAAGCCGCAAAGCCTGTGTTAAGATCAAAATACGTGAAGCGTTGATTAACACCTGTTTCAGTATTTGTAAGTGTATTATCAAATTTTCCTGTGTTCCAGTTTAATTGATTGGGAAATGAATGCGAGTAAAAATCAATTGATTTAATTACAACACCAGGCTGTATACCAATGTGTAAATTATATCCTGCAATTTTTTTATGAAAAGCAA
>JACDED010000214.1 GCA_013816615.1 Bacteroidota bacterium | reverse complement strand
AATGTTTAACCAAAAAAACCTTGCTTTGCAAGATTCTGCGCAGAATCTTGCAAAGCAAGGTTCAACCAATAATAATAAATTAATTAAAAAGTCTACTTTTGTATAGTCTAATTAAGGGGAGCTTACAGTATGGGGAACAACAACGCAGGGCGATGTAGATTATATGTTATGGACAGCTACCCAGACTTTAACAAGCCTTTTTTTTCCACAACTAGTAACAACACCGCCGGCAACAAACTTGCCAAGTGCTAAAATTAAACTGGTATGCAAAACTTTTTCGGTTGTTACAGATCCTACCATTTATAGTAATATTACTCTTGCTTCTTCAAACTCTGCTTATAACGATCCAAACGCAATTAATGTATATTGCGGGGCCTGCATAAGCCCTTGCCTACCGCAGGTGCCAACACCACTACCAAATAATATAATGTATTTTCCACAGGGCACAGCCAATAATGTATCTCAAAAAGGTGGCGATTTTGCTCATGAACTAGGGCATAATCTGGGCTTAAATCATCCCACCGTACCAGAAAACTATTCTAATGTGACTTCTACGTTTGGTTGCTGTAACCATTTATTGGCAAATGATGTTTATCTTGAACAAGCTAACCCGCCATGGGCGCCGTGCAATACACCCGGTGCATCTAATAATTTGCTGAGTCAGAATGCCGCTTGCCAAAAATATCTTTCTCCATTACAAATGGCAATCATGCATTATCACCTGCGTAATTCTATGTATCGTGTATTAACAACAACCAGTAAAAACTATGTCACTAATGTTAATACAGCTTTTGATCTTAATATTACTTCCAGTCAAACATGGACGGCTGACCGCTATATGAAAGGTAACATTACCGTTAAAGCAGGGAATACGCTCACCATTAAATGCTGGGTATCTATGGCAAAAGACGCAAAAATACTTGTTGAAAAAGGAGCGAAGCTTGTAATTGATGGTGGAACGGTAACTAATTTTTTTACTTCCTTATGGAAAGGTGTTGAGGTTTGTGGAAATAGTAGTCAGAATCAAAATGTAAGTGGAGGCTATGGTGTTTACCAGGGTTACTTAAATATAATAAATGGCGGCACACTCAGTAATGCACAAAATGCCATTTGCACTTATACTACAAATTCAAGTAATGTAATGGACGCAAGTAGCACTGGTGGTATTGTTATTTGTAATACTGCTAATTTCATAAACAATGTCCGCAGCGCAGAATTTTATTATTACTACAGTCCTAACGGAGGTAATTTAGGGTCATTCACAAAATGTAATTTTAATACTACAGGTGCTCTTCGCGAAAGCGCTGTGCCAAGCCACCACGTTACCATGTATAATGTGGATGGTATTAATTTTTTGGGCTCTAATTTTGAATACTCTGCCGGTTCTTCTTATGCAACTATGGCACGCGGTAATGGAATTTATAGTATTGACGCAAAATATTTTGTAGATAAATACAGTACCATTAAAACAACATTTAAAAATTTGGTTAACGGTATTTATGCCGATAATTCAAACCCATTACGGGTGGTAAGCGTTACAAATACAGAATTTTATGATAATATTTATTACAGTACGTATTTTAATACTATGACTACACCTGTGTTTACCGATAATTATGTGCGCACAGCATCTACAGGCTTTGGTGCAGGTTTATATTTAAATAACTGCAAATATTATAATGTTAAGAATAATACGTTTCTTGAATCATCTGCCGGCTTTGCAAACGATGTGGGTATTTATGTAAATAACAGTACCACCGGCCTTCATAAAATTTACCGTAATAGCTTTGCAAATTTTTACCTTGGTATAAACGCGCAAAATGATAATAGTGGTGCATCAAACACCACCGATGGATTAAAAATGAACTGTAACGATTTTACACCTTCTGCAAATCTTTATGATATTGTTTTAACTGGTGCATCTCCTTCAGTAATGAAAACACAGGGTGCAATTTCAGCCATAACACCAACCAATGTCGTTAGAAATATATATGGTGCCACTTCTGGATGTAGCAACTGTGAGAACAAATGGTATATTTCCGCTGGCTCAAAAATTGTAGATCATGGTTCTAATTCTAATACTAATACCCGCCCAACCCCACAGCCCCAAAATAGTGACATCTTAGTGAATGTTGTAAATTCCGGTATAAGCCTCGATTATGTAATTCATTGTCCATTAAACGAAGAAACGGGTGGTGGAGGCAGTGAAGGTAGCGGCCGCCTTGCGAATATCAATAATTATATTCAAAGTTTGGTTTCTGATAATTCGAACGCTAAAGGAACAAACCCTACAGGTGAAGTAAGTGAACAGCTGAAATCGGCTATATATGCAAAATTAAACTACTTTTTAATGGATAGCCTGCCGGCGAGCAAAGACAGCGTGATTGCCTTATTACAAAACAATGCTGCCGGGATGGATGATGCCGATGTATTGTTGACTTATGCTTACATCAACAAAGGTGATTTTAATTTGGCGCTGCAAAATGCCAATAGTTTAATAAATAAAAATGATTGGAAGGCATTGCAACAAAATTTGATCGGTCTTCATCAGCATCCTGAAAAAGCATATGCTTTAAAAAGTAATGGTTCAGCCAGGAGTTTTTTAGAAAACTATGTTACTACTACAGATAAAGATGGCTTAGGTGCCGCGCAAAGTATTTTAAAATTTGCCACCGGTCAAAATTATTTTATTCCACATTTGGTACCTTTTGTAGAAAATGGTGTGAATAAAAGTATTAATAATCCATTGATGACAGAGCTGAACAGTGAATTTTCAGTGTACCCGAATCCCGCATCACAGCAGCTTAGTTTTGCTTATAACAGTAATGAGGAAGATGTAGTACATGTTGCCGTGATCAATACTTTTGGTAAAATAGTTTACGAAGGGGATGTAAGATCACAAACTGTATTGCAAATAGGATTGCATAATATACCTGTGGGAGTATATATTTTAACTGCTGCTAAAGGCAAAGAGCAGGTGTACCAGGCTAAAGTAATTTGCGTAAAATAGTTTTTTTTCGTACATTTAATTTAAAATAGAAAAATGCGTTTTTGCATTTACATCATATTATTTACCTTAACTCAAATTATTTATGGGCAAGGAGGCTTTAAGCGAAACTTTAAGCTTCCCTACTCATTAAATAATACTACCAAAAATGTATTTGAAACTACGCCTGGTAATTATATAACCTGCGGGATTGTTGTAGATACTCTTAACAGCTTTCAAACAAACCGCTTGGCCATAATGGGTCTTAACAGTCAAGGCCAGTTGCAATGGGTAAAAAAATACGGTAACCATAAATTTGAGTATCTTGATAATTCATTGATCACAAAATGGTTTTACAAAAAAGATAATTTTATTTATCACGCGGGTTGTGTTAGAGATAGTAATAATGTTCAACTGGGGGTTTTAATTAAATTTGATTTTAATGGTGATACCATCTGGCAAAAGAAATATTATGATTCTACTAATATTGATGTTATCCCTCAAATGGTTTGTGGAAGTGTAGATGGTGGCTTTTTAATTGCAGGATTTTCTCAAAATTGGAATAATCACACAAATCCGGTACTATTAATTAAAACAGACGTAAATGGGAATGAACTTTGGCGAAAAAAAATTTCAAAAGCAATTCCAAATGTGCATGATGCAAAAGTTATTTTACAAGATAGTATAAGCAAAAAGATTGTATTAGCAGGTTACCAGTATATAGGTACGGCAACTGCTTATAGTGGTTATCCAAGCGTTTTAATATTGGATAGCCTTGGTAATAAGCTAAGTCAGCACGGATATACGGGTCAAGGTTTATTTACAAATCTTATTCAAACAAAAGATAAAAAAATTATTGCTATTGGGGCGGTTGGCCAGCCGGAAATTTTTGGCGCTTTAAACAGTTTTAAAAGTATTGCCGTTAAATTTGATGTCAATAATCCAACATCGCCTATTTGGAATTATGAATTTGATAAAACAGCAGTAACCAATTTTTTTACAGGTATTACTGAGCTGAATAACGAAGACCTTCTGATAACAGGGATATTAGATACTATGCAACAAAATAATCTTGCCACTAATTGTCTTCAACGAATAATACGCATAAATAAAAATGGTAATTTACTTAGTACAAAATATTTTGATTACAGCCCAAATCATTTAGTGGATAATAATCAGACTATTTTAAGTTTAAATAAAACTAGTGATAATGGTTACATTTCCGCTTTCCAGGTTTTTAATACTTCACCTAGTCCTTTTTTTGTAGTAAAATACGATAGCACGTTTTGTGACAGCTCTGTTTTTTATTGTCAGACCGTGGGCCTGGAAGAATTAAAAAGCAATAATTATAAATTAAATATTTATCCAAACCCAACAAGTGATATTTTAAATATTGAATTGGATGATCTGTTTGCTGTAGAAACAGCCACTATTAAAATA
>JACDED010000005.1 GCA_013816615.1 Bacteroidota bacterium | reverse complement strand
GAATATTATTGTCATTCTTTCAACCCACATTGTAGAAGATGTAAGTAACCTTTGCAATAATATGGCGGTAATGAATTTGGGCCAGGTTATGTTTAAAGGAAAAACTACCGAAGCGTTAGATCTTTTAAAAGGCAAAGTATATAAAGTAGTTATTAATAAAGAAGACATTACCGAGTACCGCGAAAAATACAATGTGATCTCAACACGTGTTGCTGAAGGAAAAATTGTAGTACACGTCCTGAACGATTCACTACCGGATCCAAAATTCACGGCAATTGAAGGTGATCTTGAAGATGTTTATTTCTCATATATCAAAACAAAATAATTTAATATAACCTGTCTTCCCGACGCAGGAGGGATATCAATAGCACTAATTTAAAAAGATGGCTCCTTCGTCGACATGACAAAGCACATAAAAAATTAATAAAGATAAATTATGTTCAAAGAAATTTTCGTTTACGAATTAAAACAATGGCTAAAACGGCCGGCAATATATATTTATTTTGTTGTTTTTCTTTCACTTGCATTTTTGCTGGGTGCCGCTGTTTCCGGCATGTTTAGCGGTGTTACAACAGATACAAATTCGCACATTAATTCAGCCACAACCATTGCAAGTATTTTAACCAGTTTTAATACAGATTATTTATTTGGTTTAATTACACTATTAATATGTGTGGCTTTAATGGCCGGTTGTGTACAAAAAGATTTTCAGCATAACTGCTTCTCTTTTTATTTTACAAAGCCTATTACAAAATTTAGTTATTTATTTGGTAGATTCAGCGCCTCTTTTTTATTAACTGTTTTTGTTTTAACAGGAATTAGTTTTGGTATTCTTATTGCTTTTCTTTTAGCAAGTAACGATAACGGGCAATTAGGCGAATTTAAATTCATTAACTTCTTTCAACCTTTTATTTATTTTTTATTACCCAATACATTTTTTATTGGCACGCTGTTTTTTAGCCTCGTAACATTTACAAGAAACATGACAAGCGGTTATGTTGGCAGTTTGGTATTTATTGTAGTTGCCGGAATTTCAAGAAGCATGGTTGCCGATATTGATAATAAAACGGTAGCTGCTTTACTGGATCCGTTTGGCTCGCAAGCACTTTCGTCTGTTACAGAATACTGGACCCCCGCAGAAAGCAATACACTGCTCATTCCTTTTAATGGTTATGTTTTATATAACCGTTTGTTATGGCTTGCTCTTTCTTTTGCTTTATTATTATTTACGTATTATAAATTCGATTTTAATCAATTCTTAAACCCGGTAAGTATTTTTAAACGCAAAACAAAAGAAACGAAATCACAACCTTCAAAAGCAATTCAATCTATTGGCCATTTACCAAATGTGACACAAACCTTTGGTTTTAAAATATCAATGCAGCAATTACTGTTTTTAACTAAATTTGAATTTTCGAAGATAACAAAGTCAGTTTTCTTTATTATCATTCTTGGCTTATCCATTTTACTTACGGTATTAATGTCGCAATTTTCGGGTTTAATTTATGGTACAGAAACCTACCCTGTAACTTACATGCAAATCGAATTGTCGAGCGGTACTTTTAGCTTCTTCCAAATGATCATGATCGTTTTTTATACGGGTATTTTGATCTGGCGCGAAAAAGATGCTAAGATCGATGAACTGATAGGTTCTAAACCAATTTCAAGTGGCATTTTATTTATGTCAAAATTCTTTTCTTTACTATTTTTATCATTAGCGGTTAACCTGGTTTGTATTTTTACCTGTGTTTGTTTGCAAAGCCTGAGCGGTTATACCAATTTCGAGTTTGGTTTATATTTTACAGACCTAATACTTTTAAGGATCTTTGGTATTTCTTTATTGGTTGCCATAGGATTGTCTATGCAAGTATTTTTTAAGAACCGTTACGTTGCTTTTTTTATTGTAGCATTTTTGGTATTAGGTTTTCCTTTAATATTGCGTGTACTAAATATTGAGAACGATCTTGTACGATTTAATTTCGCCGGTAACTCAATGCGTTATTCACATATGAATGGTCATGGCCACACCTTGCCAAACTTTTTTGTTACTAAATTTTATTGGATAGGTCTTTTATTAATGTTGTGTACGGTTGCAATTGCTATGTATCAACGCGGCAAAGAACAATTATTTTCTGTGAGATGGAAACAGGCACTTAAAAAATTCAGGCTTTCTTATAAACTCACTTTTATTTTTGGAGCTTTATGTTTTATTGGTTTTGGTTCAGTGATATATTATAATACGCGCGTCTTAAATCCTTATGTAACTGAAAAGGAACAAGAGAAACAAAGAGCAGATTTTGAATTAGCTTATAAGAAGTATGAAAAGGAGTTACAGCCCCGTGTAGTAGCATCCAACGTAAACGTAGATATTTTCCCCGATGAATTAGGCTGTAAAATAAAAGGCTTTTATTATTTGAAGAATAAGCATAAACAAGCCGTATCTAAAATATTTATTAATCAATATTCTAAAACAAAAATAAACAGTTTTAAATTTAGTGTTGGTGTAAAAAACTTTATCGAGGATAAGAAAAACGGCTTTTATGGTTATGAATTAGCACAACCTTTACAGCCAAACGATTCTGTAAAATTTGAATTTGACCTGGAACAATTTCCAAAAAATTTTATCATGAAAACCAATGAGACCTCATTGGTTGAAAACGGCTCGTTCTTTAATAGCAGAACTCTTCCATTAATAGGGTATAGTGCTGATGATGAATTATCAGAGAATTCTACAAGAAAAAAATTCAAGCTACCAACCAAATTAAGAATGGCAAGTATCAATGATACCACCGCTTATGCAAATACTTATATTACCAGCGATGCTGACTGGATCCGTTTTGAATGTGTTGTTTCTACAAAGGATGGACAAACTGCAATTGCACCTGGCTATTTGCAAAAAGACTGGAAAGAAAATGGCCGACATTATTTTCAATATAAAATGGATGCGCCTATTTTAAATTTTTATTCTTTCTTATCCGCTAAGTATGAAATTAAAAAAGATAAATGGATCAACCCTTTGGATAAAACAAATGCGGTTAACATTGAAATTTATTATACAAAAGGGCACGAGTATAATATTGATGATATGATAAAAGGCGTAAAAAAATCGTTGGATTATTATACCAAAAATTTTAGCCCGTACCAGCACAAACAAGTTCGTATTTTAGAATTTCCACGTTATCAAACGTTCGCGCAATCATTCCCAAATACAATTCCTTTTTCTGAAGGCATTGGCTTTATTGCAAAATTTGATGAGAAGGATCCAAATAAAGTAGATTATCCTTTTTACGTTACTGCACATGAAGTGGCACATCAATGGTGGGCTCACCAGGTCATTGGTGCTAATGTGCAGGGTTGCACGGTTATGAGCGAAACGATGAGCCAGTATAGTGCTTTAATGATAATGGAACAGGAGTATGGCCAGGCCGCAATGAGTAAATTTTTGCGTTATGAGATGAATACTTATTTAAAAGGTCGTTCAAGCGAAGGAAAAAAAGAAGTACCATTATTGTTATGCGAGAACCAACAATATATTCATTACAATAAAGGCAGCGTAATTATGTATGCATTAAAAGATTATTTAGGTGTTGATACATTAAATGCTGCGTTAAGAAGATATATTAAAAAAACTGCTTTTCAGGAGCCACCTTATACAACCTCGTACCAGTTTTATGGTTTTATCAAAGCTGCAACACCCGATAGTTTAAAAGAAACCGTTAAAGATATGTTTGAAAAGATAGTTATTTATGATAACAGTATAAAAAGCTGGAGCTATAAAAAAACAAACGATGGTAAATATAAAATAACTGCAATTATTAGTTGCGTAAAGTCGGTAAGTGATAGTGTTGGAAAAGCAAAGGAAGTAGCACCCGATAATTGGTTTGATATTGCTTTGTTTTCAAAAAGTAAAACCAACGCTAAACAATTAGGTGATGTGGTTTATTTAAAGAAACACAAGATCACTAAAAAGGAACAGGCAATAGAATTTATAACGGATAAAGAACCTTACATGTTAGGGATCGATCCTTACAATAAAATAATTGATAAGGAAACTGTAAATAACATTAAAGATGTAAATGGAAAAGATTCGGGTACGGCAGGAGATCCATTAGGCGGAGTAACTGTTAAATCAGAATAGGAATAACTTGTCATTTCGATGCAGGCAGGAGAAATCTCTTTACGAAGATCCTTCCTTAGCTTGGATGACATGAGGCATTTTGCTACACTTCATTAAAATTTTATAATAAAAAAATCCCGGATCAGAAATGATCCGGGATTTTTTTGAATACCCTGAAAAAATTATTTCGAAATAATTAATTTCTCAGTATAAGATTTATCACCTGTACTTACTTTTACGAAATAAGTTCCGGTTGGTAAAGTTGCAAGATCTAATTTCACTTTTTCTTCAGCTAAAGCATTATTTTGAGAAGCTACTACAGCACCTAAAATATTTAAAACTTCAACTTTTGAATAATTATTTGTTGGAACATCAACCGTTACAAAACCATCGTTTGAAGGGTTTGGGTATAATTTGATCTTAGCATTAATATCATGAGATATTTTGCTTAAACCTACACCAAGAGACATTGTAGCCACACCATTAATTCTAAGCGTATCAATACGAAAAGTTCCGGTTGCAGCTTCAGCATCCCATGCATACATGCGGATATTAATAGGCGTGAATTGGTTTGTGTAATTTGGGCCAACAAAAGCAACATCACAAATATTGTAACTTGCAAATGCTGGATTTCCTGTTACAGCATCATCATTCCAAAAGAAGGTGTTACCACCCTGAACAGAGATAGGTTGTATGCTGTTGCTTGCTGCAGAACTCTGAGGAGTATAAGTTGCTGCAAGATTAGTAGCATAACTGCTTCTGTCAGTTCTAACAGCAAAATGACGAACACCAGTCCCTGAACGGGTCGCGCCAAAGCTCATGTTATTTAAAGTATACATGTAATTTGGTTGCGGTGTAAGCACCAACTCGTAATATCTGTTTAGATCAATAGCACCAGTAAAAGTTGTGTTATTGCCGGATGTAGCTCCGGTTCCCCAGCCCACAAAAGAAAATACCCCACTTGTAGTTGATCCTGTACCTGTTCCTACAGCTGTAAATGAGCCTGAGTTAATACCTGTTGCTGTTGGAGCCGGTGTTGGGTCAACCGTAATTGGTGTTGCAGAACCCTGTGGTACAGATGAAAACGAGTAGTACAAAGAGAAGCTTTGTGCATTGATCGAATTAACACCTACTGCTATTAAGGCAATTGAAAGTAATTTTTTAATCATGGTAAATAGTTTTTAAATTTATACAAATTTACAAAATTGTATCCTAATAAGGTTAAACCTATGTTAAATAAACATATTGCTATTTTAATTTGTTTTTTTAAATTAACAACTATTGTTTTTTCTCAGTCCGAAAAGGACGGATTTGTTAATTGGATGAGCTTTAAAGAAGCACAGGAAAAAAATAAAATTTTACAAAAGCCTTTTTTGATCGATATATATACCGATTGGTGTGGCTGGTGCAAGCACATGATGAAGACAACCTATTCTAACCAGGGTATTGCGAATTACATCAATAGTAATTTTTACGCTGTAAAATTTGATGCGGAGACTAAAGATACTATCGAATATAATGGTAAGATCTATAAACCTTTATCTAAAGAGCCAAAAACCCCACACGAATTAGCTGTTAAATTTTTGGGAAATAGCTTAAGCTATCCTTCTACCATGTTCATTACAAATAATTTTGAATATAATTTACTAACCCAGGGATTTTTAGAAGACAAAAAAATTGAACCTATTTTGATTTTTATGGTTGAAAATGCATGGAGAACAACTTCTTTTGATGAATTTAACAAACACTTTTCAAACGCTTTTGTGGATACAAATTTTGCCAAAACAAAAATTAACATTTACACAGTTAATGAACTCGAAAAACTTCAGAAAAAAAAGCCAAAAAAAGTTTTAATAAACGTGGGTGCCCGATTTTGCAATACTTGCCGGGTTATGAGCAAAACAACATTTGTAGACACAAGCATTGCAAATTATTTAAATAAGAATTTTTATTTTGTTAATTTTGATGTGGAGTCAAACGATACTATAGTATTTAAGAAAACAAAATATTACAAACAGTTGGTAAATAATTATCCCTTGAATAATCTTGCATTAAAGCTGACAAATAATAAATTCAGTTTGCCTGCACTTTGTTTGTTGGATGAAGAACTTAATTCAATTGATGTTTTAAATTATTATCAATCACCCGAACAAATAAAACCCATTTTATATTATATTGCAAGCAATATTTACAAAACAAAACCCTGGACTGATTTTATAAAAGAATATATTGCGCACCCGGTTAACCTTAATAAAAAATGAAACCAAATACAATTCATCACCTCAATACCGGTCTGATAATTATTTCATGCATTGTTGCATTCTTTATTCCATTCGAGTTGTTTTTATTTTCGTATGGTATTTTAGGCCCCTTACATTATTTAACAGAAATAGGCTGGCTTCATAAAAAAAATTATTTCACTAAAGGTAAATATGATTTTGTTTTTTTAAGTGCGGCTTGTGTTATTCTTGTTTACTGGAATTATAATCCACCAAAAAATTACGGCCTAACAGCCGATATTATTTTGTTTAGCCTGCTTTCATGTATTGCTTTTGTTTTTATAAAGGACTGGTTATATCGTTTTGTAATTATTGCATTGGCCCTGGTCTTTATAGGGTTTTTGAATAATTCACCCATGTTCTTTACCTGGGTAGCGGTTTTTTTACCAACTATTATTCATGTATTTATTTTTACCTGGGCGTTTATGTTGTATGGCGTTTTAAAAGAAAGATCATGGGCCGGCCTTATTTCCATAATTGCTTTAATAGCCTGTTCAATAATAATTATTGTAGTGCAGCCGGGGAATTTATTTTATACTGTAAGTGATTATTCTCAAAAAAGCTACACACAGTTTGGTGAGTTAAATTACCGCCTCATTAATTTTTTTAATATTGATCAGCTTACAAGTATCAAGCAAATTTTTACAACAAATGCCGGTTTTGTGATTATGCGTTTTATTGCATTTGCTTATACGTATCATTATCTTAACTGGTTCTCAAAAACATCAGTTATCAAATGGCACATGGTTCCAAAAAAAGTTCTTGCTGCAACAATTGGTGCCTGGTTAATTTCAATTTCATTATACATTTACGATTACAATTTGGGCTTACAGGTACTTTTCTTTTTAAGCTTTTTACATGTATTTTTAGAATTCCCGTTAAACGTTGTATCATTTACAGGCATTGGAAAAGAGCTTATTGCTTTTGGCAAAAAGGCATAAGATTCTCTAATCAAGGTATTTCCCATGCTTTTGGCAATTAAGGGAAGTCTTTTTGATCTATTTCTTGCATTAATAATATACTAACAACTACCTTTTAATTTTTTAACCTAAATTCAGTTTGAATTATAAGTATAAATTCTTAAATTTAGACTTATAAAGTTGAGGTTTTTGGTATTGATATCTATTTTTTTGTTTTCGTGCAGCAATAATGTTAGCGCGTACCCTGAACCTATTGGCGAAAAAAACGATACGTTAGTTGAAAAAACGATAGAAGAACCAAAAACTTTATGCCATAATGTTGTAGGTTTTTTAAATCCAAAAACCCAACTAAATGAGAATTATGTTTTAGACAGATCTATATATAATTTAAAATTAGATACAGTTGCCCAGGTTAAATTTTGGAGAAATATTATGAAATTGCACGAAGACAGTGCTATTGTAAATTTTGCCAATTCAAGAACAGTAATTCAAAAAATAAGTATAAAAGAATGGAATTTGAGATCCGATTCATTAAAAAAGCAATACCGCGATAGCGTAAGAATGTCATTTAATCTTGATTCTACAAATCGTGTTTTAATTACAACCGGAAAAAAATTCTTTTACGATTTCGATAAAACTTCTCAAAATTTTCATAAAGGAATTAATTGTTTTGTGGAGAATGGCGTAGATCCATGGTTTGCACAAGCAATTTTATTAATTGAAAGTCCAAACAAGTTACAAAAATCAAATGCAGGTGCTTACGGCTCTTTTCAATTGATGAAAGATGTAGCAAGACTTTTTGGATTAAAAGTAAACAAGCAAATGGATGAGCGCGCTGATTTTGAAAGAAGCGCATATGCATCAAGCAGCTTAATAAAAACAGTTTGTATACCTAAGGCGCGTAAAATGTTGGATTCACTTAATATAACAGGTTATAGCGAACAAGACCTTTGGTTTAGATTATTAGTAATGCATGTATATCATGCGGGTTCTTACAATGTGCAAAGCGCTTTATTTACTTTTAAGCCAACACAAGGCAACATGGATCTTATCTATAAACTTTGGCAGGCACAAACGGCAAGGTTTAAAAACGCTTCTCAAAACTATTCGCAGCTTGTATTGGCTGCAATGCTCGAAATGAACGAGAGAGCATTGCTCGCTAAGAACTAATAGCTTTTAGGCTAAAATAAATTCCTCTATTATTTAAAGAAAATGACGTAATTTTATCTAAATTATTTTATGATAAATTTACCACAACGTCCTCGCCGAAATCGTAAAAATTCAGTTATAAGAAACATGGTACAGGAAAATTCTGTTACCGTAAACGATCTGATATTTCCTTTATTTTTAATTGATGGGAAAAATAAAAAGACCGAAGTTGCTTCTATGCCGGGTATTTTCAGATTTAGCCAGGATCTTCTTTTAAAAGAAATTGAAAGCTGTATGAAATTGGGAATTATGTCGTTTGATATTTTTCCAAGTCTTAATGATAAATTAAAAGATAAAAAGGCAACCGAGTCATTAAATAAAAAAGGATTATATCCTTCAACAATTCGCGAAATAAAAAAACGTTTTCCTGAAGCTATCATCATGACTGATGTTGCTATGGATCCTTATAGCAGTGACGGACATGATGGTTATGTAAAGAATGGTAAGATATTAAACGACGAAACATTAGATATCCTGGCAAAAATGGCATTGGTGCAAGCGGAAGCAGGTGCGGATATTATTGGGCCAAGCGATATGATGGATGGCAGAGTTGGTTTTATTCGCGAAGCATTAGATGATGCAGGTTTTACAGAGGTATCAATAATGAGTTATACCGCAAAATACGCCAGTGCTTTTTATGGCCCGTTTAGAGACGCTTTAGATAGCGCGCCAAAATTTGGTGATAAAAAAACATATCAAATGGACCCTGCAAATAGCAAGGAAGCATTATTGGAAGCGGACCTTGATCTGAATGAGGGTGCAGACTTTTTAATGGTAAAACCTGCTTTAAGCTATTTGGATGTTATTAAATTATTGAACGATAATTTTACCCTACCAATTGCTGCTTACAATGTGAGTGGAGAGTATGCAATGATAAAAGCGGCAGCGGAAAAAAAATGGATTGATGGTGATAAGGTAAGAGATGAAATTTTATTAAGCATGAAGCGTGCGGGCGCATCGGTGATATTAACTTACTTCGCAAAAGAATTTGCCTTATCAAAAAAATAAAAAAGAGATTATATGAGATCACTCAGTAAAATATTATATACCAACAATGTGCTTTTTAGCTATTATGGCTTTATTGATAGTAAGGTTTTAGCGCAAGTTTTAAATATTACTAAAAGTAAATTAGAAGGTAATAAAGAAAACGAAGTGGTTGTTCAAAGAGTTTATAATGCAATTAACGAGTGTGTTGAAAATGTAATTAAACATAATTTTTTTCCTGACGATGCGCTTTTGCATTACAAATCGCTTTTACTTATTTCAATGGGCGAAAAATGTTACCTCATTGATACAATAAATGTTGTTAACGCAATTCAAAAGCAAGCAATTATTGAGAAGCTTACTTTTTTGAACAGTAAAACAAAAGCTGAGTTAATGAATATCAAATCACATATCCTTACTACAGGCCGCTCTGAAGAAATAAGTAACGAAGGTTTAGGCATGGTTGATCTTGTTTTAAAAACAAACAATTTTAATTTTCATTTTAAAGAGTACGGCGAGAATTTTTTATTCAGCATAAATTTTAAGATCAATACAACATCTTAAGACCCTTAAAACCGATTACAATTTTTTTGTCATTAAAAATATGCAGATAAATTTTGCAGATAATGTTTTTTTAACCGGCTTTATGGGAAGCGGTAAAACTACGTATGGCGCAAAGCTTGCCAGGGCATTACACCGTCCTTTTATTGATCTTGACCAATACATCGAAAAAAAGGAAAAAATATCCATCTCATCCATATTTGAAAATTTTGGCGAAGCTGCTTTTCGTAAAATAGAACAGTCATGTTTACGGGAATTGCTTGACAAAGAAAAAAAAACCGTTATCGCTTTAGGTGGAGGAACAATTTGTTTTGGTGATAATCTTGAAAAAATAAAACAGTCCGGCTGTCTTATTTTTATTGATACGCCTGCTATAACCTTAGCGCAACGTTTGGAAAATTCAAAAATAAAACGGCCGCTTTTAAAGAACAAAACGGGTGAAGAGCTTGTTAAATTTATAAACGAAAAGTTAGCTGAACGTACAAAATTTTATGAGCAAGCTGATATAAAAATATCAGGAATTAATTTAACACCACACCGATTAGAACACGCAATAAGTGAATATTGGAAATAATATAATCAAATCAATACTTTTAATTTCCTGCCTTATTTTCTTTAAACCAGTTAAAGCACAAGAAGCGGTTTATCAAAATAAGAACATAGGATTTAATATTGGCGCTAACTTCGCTTTTGGTACACACTTTCAGCGCTTTGGTTTAAACTTTAATTTATTTTATGTAAATAAATTCATTCAAACCAACTCAGAAGTTAGAATGTATTTTAGTTTTAAAAACCTTGGCCCAAAATTTATTTATGAAGAAATGGTTTTGGCCCAGGGACTAACTTTTGGTTACAGCGGAAAACAAAATTTTTATAATCCATTTATTAATTCCGTTTCAAACCAAACCGGTTACAAAAACTCTGTTGCTTATTCGTATAACTATTACATAAACAAAATTAAAACAACACAGGTTACAGGTATTGCTGCTTTTCAATTTAATGGTATCAGTTTTATTATTGAAAATGATATTCTTGCTAAACCAATTCTCGATAGGTTTAGAACGGGTGCATTTTTAATTCAATACCAATATAAAGATCTTTTCCAGGCAGGTGTTAACTGTACCTTATGGACAGGGCGAATGGGGAAGATAGTAGATATTGATCACAAAGAAATTTACACTAAATGTTATATGGATACAACAAGTGGTTTGTATTCAAAGATCTCTCATGGTTTGTTGAGTGCGCAATTCAAATACAATATTGGGTTGATGCAAAATGTACAGGTTAATATTGGTGTAGATGCAGAGCAGGTTAGAAATGCGGTCCAAAATCGTTTTATCCATAATATGCGTTTCATTCCTAAAAAATTAAATAAAACACATAACTGTCATATACCAATGATAGATGATAAAGGCGAGCAGTATTTATTTAATGAAGAACAGAAAATTAAAAAGCCTGAATTTTACTGGAATATTTTTTCGAATGCAAATTTGTTTTATTGATCTTTAAATCGCTCATGCAATCGTGTGAAAAAATTTCGGAGAATTGCGTTAGGGATGCGAAGGGTTTAGTTCTTTTGCCTGCTAAGGCAAAAAACCGAAGCGAAGCGGAGTCCATAGCGGCCCGGGCCGGAGGCAACGCCCAAATAAAACTCGATCAATTTTTGATTTGATTTTTTTGTTCTGAATTATTTCAGCTTCTCGTTATTTAAATGCCTTTCAGAATCACGTTCGGTTTTTTTAGTAAGATTTTTTTTGAGTGCTTCATCTAAATTAATTCCCGTTTGATTGGCAATGCAAATTAAAACAAATAACACATCTGCAATTTCATCATCGAGGTTTTTTTGCTTGTCGCTTTCTTTTTCACTTTGTTCGCCATAACGGCGCGCCATTATTCGCGCTACTTCTCCAACCTCTTCGGTTAAAATAGCCATATTGGTTAATTCATTATAATAACGAACGCCGTATTTTTTTATCCAATCATCAACCTGTTTTTGTGCTTCCGAAATTTCCATACACTATTAATTAGCTACATTGTGAATTAAACGTTGTTGTATTGGTGCTTTGACCTTGTTCTTATCAAACGCCGCTTTTACATCATTATATAATTCGCTGGTGAGTTGTGCATTATCTTCAGGATTGCAATAAGGTCTTACGGTAATATTTACAGCACCATCCGTTACCTTTCCAATAAAAATTCCTGGTTCAGGCGAAACCAAAACTTTTTGATTCTGATCTAAAACAGTTTTTATTACTTGTTTCACATTGTCTAAATTGTTTTCAGAGCTAACCGCTAAATTTATTTCAAGCCTTAAACTTCCGTAACGCGAAATATTTACAATGGTGCCATTTGATAAAGGGCCGTTTGGTAAGATCACAGTTTTATGATCGGCTGTTAAAAGAATGGTATTAAAGATCTGGATCTCTTTTACTTCTCCAATTTGTCCACCCCCTTCAATTGTATCGCCTACTTTAAAGGGCTTAAAGATCAGTATCAAAACGCCACCGGCAAAATTAGAAAGCGAACCTTGAAGCGCTAAGCCTACAGCTAAACCCGCCGCACCCAAAATAGTTACAAAACTGGCAGTACCAATACCGATCATGCCGGCAACGGTTACAATTAAAATAATTTTTAAGCCAATGCTCAATAAGCTTTTTAAAAATGTTCTAAGGCTTATATCCAGGTTGCGTTTTGCCATTGTTTTTTCGGCAATCTTAGCAACTCTGCTAATGATCCATATCCCAAGTAAAAGCACAACGATCGATGAGATCACTTTAGGTGTATAGTCAGCTATAAGGCCCAATACTGTATCTATAAAAGAGCTGAGCCTGCTTTGTTGAACAACAATGGTTTCTTTTACACCTTCGGCTGTTGGAATTATTTTATTTATTTCGTCTACTGCCTCTAAAAAATATAACATATTATAAAATTTTATACCTTCACAAAGCTAAATAAAAAATGAAAACCTTACCGTTAATTTGTATTTGTTTATTACTTACATTTTCAACGTTTGCCCAGGGCCTTTTTAAGCCTGACACTGCAAATTTGAGAAAGGCGCGTAAACGTGCGGATTGGGATACCACAAAATATCTTAGGTATGACTCAAGATTGATCGTTGGTTACTTTCAATCTTATCGAAATTTTAATAACGAATTTCAACAATTTAAAGAAAAAGATTCGCTTGGGTTATCAAAGACAAATTATTTTGCAGAGTCACGCTTAATAAGTGGAATAGAGGTTAATTACGATAAATTTAGTCTTGCTGTTGGTTTAAGAACATCGCCACCAACCCAAAGCGAAGGTAAAGGAAATACAAAAACATTTACAACCAATTTTAATATTGGCGGCAACATTTGGTATCTCGAAAATTCTTTCAGGTATTTTAAAGGTTTTTATGATAAAAATACAGCCAAGTATGATACTTCATTTAAAAGAACTGGTGTTTACTATCAGGAGCCGGCGCTTGAGAATACATTATTCAGAAGTAAATTTTTATATTTTACGAATCACAAAAAATTCGCTTTCAGGTCTGGCTATGCTTGCGGGTATCGCCAAATAAGGTCGGCGGGCACATGGGTATTAGGTGGTAATGTTAGCTATAATAATTTGCGAAGTGATAGTTCTTTCTTTCCAATACCATCAAGATCTTATTATGGAGATTACGGAAGCATGAAAGGATTAAAAGTAATTGGAATATCTGCAAACGTAGGAGCGGCAGCAACTATTGTTCTTTTTAAAACACTTTTTGTGAGTGGATTATTTATTATTGGCCCTGAGCAACAATGGCGAACATATAGTTATGAAAATACAACTTCGCCTATTTCTTATGTTGCCTGGTCGGGTGATGGCAGGTTATCTTTAGGTATGAATTTTAAACATTTTTATATTATCGGTTCAAGTATAACTGATTTTTCTGTTTACAATAGCAAATTTGTTGGCCTGTTAAATAAATCAATAACAGGTAACTTTACATTTGGTATCAGGTTCAATTCAAAAACACCGGAGTTTTATAAAAAATTCCAACAGACAAGATTTTATCTCGCTATCTAGAACCTTATACCATTAAATTGGTTTACTAATTATGAGTTATAAAAATTTAAACGAATGTATTAACGATCTCGAAAAGAACGGAATGCTTGTGCGCGTGAAGGAAGAAGTTGATCCAAATTTGGAGATGGCCGCCATTCATTTAAAATTATTTGAAAAAAACGGCCCTGCTGTTTTGTTTGAAAATGTAAAAGGCACAAAATATAAAGCCGTAAGTAATTTATTTGGCACTTTAGAACGTAGTAAATTTATGTTCAGAGATACGTTTGAAAAAGTGCAGAAGATGGTAGAGCTTCGTAATAATCCCATTGTTGCATTAAAAAGCCCGTTTAAATTCGCATCAATAGGTATAGCCGCAATTAAAGCATTACCAAAAAAAGGATCTTTTTCTTCAGCAGGATTTAAAGAAATAAAAATTTCTGACCTGCCTTTAATAAAGCACTGGCCAATGGATGGTGGCGCTTTTGTTACGTTGCCACAGGTTTATTCTGAAGATATTGATAAGCCAGGCGTAATGAATTCTAATGTTGGTATGTACCGCATTCAATTAAATGGAAATAATTACGAATTAAATAAAGAGATAGGATTACATTACCAACTACATCGCGGTATTGGTATTCATCAAAATAAGACGAATAAAAAAAATGTGCCGCTTAAGGTTAGCATTTTTGTTGGCGGACCACCATCACATTCTTTAGCGGCTGTAATGCCTTTACCCGAAGGCCTCAGCGAACTAACGTTTGCGGGTGTGTTGGGCGGAAAAAGATTTAAATACGCATACGTGGATGGATTTTGTATTTCGCTGGATGCAGATTTTGTAATTACCGGAGAAGTTTTTCCGAACGAAAATAAACCTGAAGGCCCCTTTGGCGATCATTTGGGTTATTATAGTTTGGCACACGATTTTCCATTAATGAAAGTGCATAAAGTGTACGCAAAAGAAAATGCTATTTGGCCCTTTACGGTTGTTGGAAGGCCGCCACAAGAAGATACAGCTTTTGGTGCATTGATCCATGAAATTAGTGGAAGCGCGATCCCAAACGAGATTCCCGGAGTGAAAGAAGTGCATGCAGTTGATGCAGCAGGTGTTCATCCTTTATTATTGGCAATTGGCAGTGAGCGTTACACACCGTATTTAAAAAATAAACGTCCGCAGGAATTATTAACGCAGGCTAATCGTATTTTAGGAACGGGACAATTAAGCCTGGCAAAATATTTATTTATAAGTGGTGATGATACTAAGGATATTAATTGCCATGATGTGCGTGATTTTTTTAAACATGTTTTTGAAAGAATAGATCTTACAAGAGATCTTCACTTTCAAACCAAAACAACTATTGACACACTGGATTACAGTGGAGATGGAATAAACGAGGGCAGTAAATTAATTATTGCCGCTTACGGCGATAAAAAAAGAGAATTGAGTAAGGAGTTGCCAAAAATAATTTTTTCTGCTGATTTTATTTTTGATGCTATAATTTTAATGGAAGGTGTGATCGGGTTATCATTAAATAAATTTTCTACTTACGAAAATGCGAAAAAAGAAATTCAGCAATTAGCAGTATTTATTTCTCAAAGTAAAAATGATTTTAACGGCATTGTGCAAATTGTTATTTATGATGATTTTAAATTTGTGGCGAATCCAAAAAATTTAAACGATTACGTTTGGGTAACATATACAAGAAGCAACCCGAGCCATGATATCTATGGTGTTGATGAATTTATTGAGAATAAGCATTGGGGCTGTAAAGGGCCAATGATTATTGATGCGCGTAAAAAACCGCATCACGCACCTGAATTAAAAATTTTACCGGAGACTGAAAAAGCAATTGAACGTTTTTTTAAAAAAGGTGGAAGTTTAGAAAAGTGGGCCTGATCAATGTGTCAGGTCGAGCGGAGTCGAGACTTCATTATGCTTCTCGACTCCGCTCGAAATGACAATCTATTTTTTTGATCTACGGATTTCCAAAAACTTTTTTCAAAAGATCTGTAACGCGCGCCATTGGGTCTTTACGAATTTTAATTTCTTCGTCTGCGATCAATAACATTAAACCATTAATAGCCTTGTTGGTTACATATTCATCTAAATTTGGATTTTGTTTTTTAACGCCCGGCAGTTTGTTATAGGCCGTAGCCAAAGGTTGCCAGTAGCTGGTTACTTTTACTTTTGCAACAGCCTCTTTAACAACAGGCATAAATTTTTCCTTTAAAGGATTGTAAGTTGTTTTGCGTAAATAGTTAGTTGCAGCGGTATCAACACCTTTTAAAATTGCAAAACCATCCTGTAAGCTCATGTTGGTAATAGCATCTATAAATACAGGGGCTGCTTTTAATGCGGCTTCTTCTGCAGCACGGTTAAGACTGGTTTCAAACTCTGCAATTTTCTTTTGCATGCCCATTTTGGTTAGCTTTACTTTCATGTCTTTTGCTTCTTCAGGCCACGGAATAAATATTTTAGGATTCTTATAAAAACCATCCAACTTGCTGGCAACCCCCGAAGAGTTATTTGTCCCAACCGTTAATGCTTCTTTCAATCCTTTAATTACTTCTTCATTAGTTAAAGTAGGTGTTGTTGCTGTAGCTGTATGTATTTTATTTTTTGCTGCTTTTTCAATACTATCTTTTTTGTGCTTTAATTTTTCCATCATTGTTTGAGATGAAACTGAAAGTGAAAAAAACACACAGCCAATTAAAATTACTTTTTTCATATAATGTTTGTATTTGGATTAAGTTTAATAAATTTATAACAAATATAAACTATTGAAGGAATTGATGGTTTTAAAAAATGTGAAATAATTTTTCTTTAATTTATGAAAGCAGAGATCCTAACTATTGGCGACGAAATTTTAATTGGACAAATTACTAATACCAACAGCGTTTGGATAGCGCAGGAGTTAAATTTAATGGGCATTAGGATCGTGCACATGGCCAGTGTTGCTGATGATGAAGAGGCTATTGTAAAAGCTTTTGATGATGCCTTAACGCGGGCCGATTTTGTATTTATAACAGGCGGACTTGGTCCTACAAAAGACGATATTACAAAAAAAACATTTTCAAAATATTTTGGAGCAGAGTTAATAATGGATGAAGATGTTTTAAAACATGTTTCATCTTTTTTTATAAAACGCGGTAAAGAAGTAACTGAGATAAACCGCAATCAAGCTTTGATACCAAAAGGCGGTACTGTAATTCATAATAAAAATGGCACCGCACCCGGCATGTGGATGAAAAAAAATAAAACCATTTTTATAAGTATGCCTGGTGTGCCCTACGAAATGAAAATAATGATGCGCGACATCATTCTTCCAAAAATAAAAAGCGAAAATAATTTGCCGCACATTTATCATAAAACAGTTTTAACGAATGGAATAGGCGAGAGCGCTTTATCAGAACTTATAGAAAGCTGGGAAGATAATTTAGTTACAAAAAATATTAAGCTGGCTTATTTGCCGCAGCCGGGTATGGTTCGTTTAAGGCTTTCTACCTCTGGCGAAAATAAAGATCTGCTTAAAAAAAACATTGATGAAGAGATCGAAAAATTAAAAGCTATAATTGATACTTATATTTTTGGGTATGAAAATTACGGCGAAGAAACACCCTCATTAGCAAGCATTGTAAGTCAACTATTGCGAGAGAATAAACAAACATTAGCGCTTGCCGAAAGTTGTACCGGAGGTTATGTTTCTTCTTTATTTACAGGCATCGCAGGTGCTTCGGATATTTTTAAAGGTGCCATTGTGCCCTATACCAATAAAGCTAAGCATGAGCTTTTACAAGTTGACGAAAGCGTTTTTACAACTGTTGGCGCAGTAAGCAAAGAATGTGTAGAGCAATTAGCACAAAACATACGTGAAAAATTTGATAGCGATTTTGCACTTTCGATCTCAGGTATAGCGGGCCCCACAGGCGGAACGGCCGAAAAACCGGTAGGTACTGTTTGGATAGCAGTAGCCTCAAAAGAAAAAACCCTGGCTTTTAAATTTATATTTGGTGATATCAGGCAGGTAAATATCCTAATGTCTGCAAATTTCGCTTTAAACATCTTGAGAAAATTCATTCTAAAAAGCATTTAGAATTTTCGTCGATTTGTTAAAATTTACCCTCTAAATTGAATTAGTGGCCTACTAAACACCTTTTAGGCATTGCTATGCCATTTTATTTACTATTTTCGTAAATCATAATTTAAAAAAAATTAACAATGGTTCATGATCTTAGTAAGTTTTTTAACCTGGGAACGGGTTTAATTGGCAAAAAAAGTGTTTTTATTTTAACATTTTTTTTCTTTTTAAGTGTATTTGCATTTGCTCAAAATCCTGTAGCGGAAGTTTATAGTGGAAGAATTCATAATTCAGAAAAAGGGAGTTCATTTTATTTTAGAATACTGGATGTAAATGAAACGGATTTTGAAAATTACTATAAAAAATCAAAGGAGTTTACTTTATTTAATAATTTCAAGAGTGGTTATTCTTTGGAATACAAGATCGGCTCACTTTATTATTCTTCATCAAAAGCTTTTAATTTATTGGATATTCATTCATTATTAAAATACCTGGGTTTTTCGCAGGTAAAATACGATAACGCTGTAATTAGTGTAAATGACCTTCCAAATAAACCTATTGTTACTCCAGAACGGAATTCGGGGAAGCAAGTAAGAACAAACTAAAAAATTAAAAGTATATAGTTATGAAACTGAAATTATATTTTATCTCTTTTTTTATTTTACTGTTTACAGTAAACAATTTAAAATCACAATCATACATTCTCACACCTCCGGGTGGAAGTGTTTTTACAACCTGTAAAGGTTTTATACAAAATGATCTTTGTTGTTATGATTCACCATTTTGTACAGTTATTTATTATTGCCAGGGAGATAATCACTTTAATACATTTCAAAGTGGTACACCGGGTATGCCTATCAGGATAAATTTTACTTATTTGGATTTGAATACAGGGGATTTTGTAAGGGTTTATCAGGGTACTGGTACCGGCGGCCCTTTATTAGCAACATTCACAAATACATATACTACATTAGGATCGGCTGTTACTTCTACAACAGGAATTATAACTATTCGATTTACAACAAATTTTGATAACGCTGTTGGCGATGGTTATTCTGCAATTGTAGGTTGTCCGCCGGTAGGCTGTGCAGGTAATTTACCTGCGGGTGATGATTGTGCAAGTACAACAAGGATATGCGATACAGATCCATATTGTGGAAACACAGGGGGCTGGTTTACTGCAGATCACGAAAATATTGCGGCAACCAATGCTGAAGTAAATAACTTCCCAAATACATTTACTACAAATAATACATTTTGTGGAAGTATAGAAAACAATAGTTGGTTGGTATTTACAGCCAATAGTCCTTCTCCAACCTTTTCAGTTAATGTAGGCAACTGTGCCTCAACAAGTAGTGGGATACAAATGTTATTATTAGCAAGTACCAACTGCAATACTTTTTCTCCCATATCAAGTTGTATCAGCCAGAGCACATCAGCTACTTCATTTACGCTGGGCGCATCAACTGCTCTTACACCTGGCACCGATTATTATATTATGATAGACGGATATGCTGGAAACTATTGTGATTACACGGTTACACCAATGACAGGTGTGCAGGTAGCTACATTAAATGCGGGCTCCGCCTCAATATGTCAGAATCAGACAACTGTTTTAACCACAAGTAATTCCGTCGCCGGTTCAACCTATTCATGGACTGCCAGTACGGCAGGAGCAATTGGTGGTTCTGCAACATCATTAAGTATTACAGCAACCCCAACAGTAGTAGGAAATACGATCTACACTGTTACTATTACTCAACCAAACGGGTGCGCTGTGCAAAGTTATACGCGTCAATTAACATTAAATGCTTTACCCACTGCTAACGCAGGAACAACACCCGCATCTATAACCTGCGCTAATCCAACCCAATCTCTTGGAGGTTCAGGTGGTGGTACTTATGTATGGAGCGGAACGGGAATTGTAAGCGGAGGAACAACAGCTAACCCTGTTGTAAACGGTCCAGGCCCTTTTTCTTTAACGGTTACTTCGGGTGCAGGTTGTACTTCAACCAATGTGACAACCGTTAGCGTGCCTGTAAATACTGTATCACCAACACCATCTGTTTCAAGTCCAACAGTTTTAAATTGCGCTATCCTTTCAATGAACTTAAGTTGTACACCCGGAAGCGGTGTTACTTATACATGGTCAGGGCCCGGAGTTGTTTCGGGAGGCTCAACAGCATCTCCTTTAATTAATGCCGGAGGCACTTATAGTTTGGGCGTGACTTCAACCATAAATGGTTGTTCAAGTGGAACTACAATTGCTATTGCTGCGCCAAATACTTCTATTGCTATTTTTCCTGCTACAACAGGAAGTGTAACGTGTATCAACAAAATAATTAATCTTACAACAACTAATCAAGCCGGTCAGAATTATACATGGACAGCGCCAAGTGGTGCAGCAATTACAGCGGGTGCAAACTCCGCTGCTGCTACAGGATCTAACTCCGGAACTTATTCAGTAAGTGTTTATAATACAACAAATGGTTGTTTTCAACTCGGAACTATTGCAGCCAATGTAAATACTGTGCAAGGTGTACCAAATACTACATCTACAGGAACTGTTACCTGTGCAAGTAATGCGGTTAACTTAAGTTCGTCTACTTCGGGAGTAACCTATACATGGGTAGCGCCATCGGGCTCATCGATCAGTAGTGGAGGTAACACAGCAAGCGCGTCAGGCAGTGGCGGGGGAACCTATACCTTAAATGTTACCAATGCAGTTAACGGCTGCACCAATACAAATGTAGTAGCAGTAACCACACAAACAGTAAAGCCAATAGCAGTCATAAATTCAACACCAGTAATTACGTGTACCACACCAACAGTAACTATAAATGGAGGCCCGGCATCGACGGTATCATATACATGGACGGGCACAGCAATATCAGGATCAGCGAATAATGCTAACGTCAACGTAACTGCAGCTGGCGTATACTCGTTAGCGGTTACCAGCACAAGTAACGGATGTACATCTACCACAGCTGCTACGGTTAACATTACATCTAACTTAGCAACACCGGCATTATCGGCCATAGGAAGTCAGACAGCATCATCGGGTTGCGGTACAAGCAGTATCGTTATTTTATCAGGAACAGCTACACCGGCAGGAAGTACCTATACATGGGCATCCAGCGGAGGCTTTTCAAGTGGGGTAAATAACTCTACCGTTGCAGTTAACGGCGCAACAACCTATACTTTAAACTCAACACATCCTGTAACAGGCTGTACCTCTTCATTAGTATTTACAGTTAGCCCTTCAGTGAATCAACCAACCTTAGCAGTATCATCTGCCAACGGCACACTAACGTGTATCAACACTACACAATCCGCTACAGTTACCTCTAACCCATCAACAGGCGTAACATATGCATGGACAGGCCCCGGCATTGTAGGTGCATCTAACACATCAGCGATCACCGGTAGCTTAGCAGGTGTTTACAACCTAACAGTAACAAACACCAGTAACAATTGTAATTCAACAGCGTCTTTCAATCTTGCAGCTAACAACACAGCTATTACACCAAATGCAGTTGCAACAAACACAGTAAATTGTAATAACACTACTGCAACTATTTCAACGGCGCCTACACCAACATCATCTTCATTTACATATAGCTGGAGTACAACTGCAACAACATCTTCTGTTGTAGTAAACCCAACAGCCAATACAAATTATGTAGTTACAGTAACTAATACAGCCAATGGTTGTACAGGAACACAAACGATAAATGTTGTAGCCAATACTCTTGCACCAACAGCAGTAAATATTACACCTAACAACATTACTTTAGCATGCCCTGCACAAACCGCTTTTGTTAACGGATCAGCAACAGGTGCAGCAACTTATTCGTGGATCGCTCCGGCAGGAGGCTCTATTTTAAGCGGTGCTACAAGTGCGACAGCGCAAGTAACAAGTTCTAGTATTGGAACCTTCTCTTTAATTGCAACAGGCACTAACGGTTGCTCGTCTGCCGCAGCAACAGTAACAGTATTACCAAACACAAACGCACCAACTTTTTCGGTTAGTAATTCAACACCGAGTATTACCTGTTTAACCAGCTCGCCAAATGTAACGGTAGGTTTAACATCTACAATTACAATACAAAGTTATAGCTGGAGTCCTGCATCAGGTATTTCGGGACCAACAAACAGCGCTACTGCTACTTTTACAGCAGCAGGTCTTTATACTGTAATTGTTGAAGCCACTAACGGTTGTTTATCTACTTCAACCGTTTCTGTTGCCAATGCTACTATTGCGCCAAGCGTTGTAGCAGGAACAGGCACCGCACAAACGATATCGTGTACAAATACGATCGTAACCATTGCCCCTACATTTACACCGGCAGCTAACTTAACCTATACCTGGTCAGGCCCGGGTATTGTAGGCAGCTCAAACAATGCAAATGTACAGGTAAATCAAAACGGCTCCTACAGCTTAACAGTTACAAATACATTAACAGGTTGTAGCAGCACTTCTATTACAGTACCAGTAGTAGGCACTAATGTGCCACCAACACTAAACGTTGCTAGCACTTCAAGCATTGGTATCAGTTGTCAACCCAACTCAGGCACAGTAACATTAACAGCTAATTCATCAGGAGCAGTAACTTATAGCTGGAACACAGGCGCAACCACACCGGGCATTACTACATCCAATGCGGGCACATATACTGTAACAGTTACTGATGGTAACTCAGGGTGTTCAGCTTCGCAAACAGTAGCCGTTGCCAATAACACTATCATCCCAACTTTAAATGCAAGCGCATCGGGTAACTTACCATGTGGAGGAGCAGGTACCACAACCTTAAACGCAACCACTACAAACAGCAACGTAAGCTATATTTGGAATGGCCCGGCTATTACTAACGGTTCTAACACTGCCAGCCCTGAAGTAGCATCAGCAGGTGTTTATACGGTAATGGTTACCGATAATATTACAGGTTGCAGTGCAACACAAACAGTAAGCGTCAACAGTACATCAGTACTTGCTGCATTTACTCAAAATACTATAACTGGTGTTGCACCATTAACTATTAATTTTACCAATCAAAGTACAGGAGCAATTTCATACACCTGGAATTTTGGTAACGGCACATCCACACAAACAGATCCAAGCAATACATTCCCTGCAGGAACTTACACAGTTACATTAGTATCGATGAATGGTGCATGTACATCAACTGCAGATATTGTGATCATCGTTAAAAACACAATTGGTATCATCCCTGAAATATTCACACCAAACGGTGATGGAAAAAACGATGTGTTCGAGATATCGGGATTAGATTCTTATCCAAACAACAGCTTACAGATATTTAACCGTTGGGGTAATCCTGTTTATAATGCCAAGCCTTATAAAAATGATTGGGATGGCTCACCAAACACAGCGGGTAAAACAGGTTCAAGCAAATTACCAACAAGTACTTACTTCTATATCTTAGATCTGGGTACGGGTGAAGCCAGTGATATTATAAGGGGCTATATACAATTACAATATTAATAGTTAGAGGAGAATAAAATGATCAATAAATCTAAAATAGCAGTATTAATCGCAACAGCGTGTTTAAGCCTTTCATTATCTGCGCAGCAAGAGGTTCAAAACTCTTTTTATATGTTCAATTCTTCTATCTTAAATCCTGCGTATGCCGGTAGTCGCGATGCGTTAAGCGTTGTGCTCGATGCGCGTAGCCAATGGACAGGATGGAAAGGTGCACCTAAAACAAATAGTTTTATTATGCACACACCATTAATGAACGAATCAATTGGTGTGGGTATAAATGTTGTAAATGATATTATTGGGCCAACAAATAAAACGGCAGTGTTTGCCGATTTTGCCTATCGCATTAAATTAAATAAGGGTAACGATCGTTTGTGTTTTGGTATTCGTGCCGGAGCCGATCTTATCAGAAATAATTTGCATGGCTTAGCTGTTAATGATGAAACAGATCCATTAGTTGTAAATAATCCAAACTTTAATACCAATGCATTTAATACAGGTGCAGGTGTTTATTATTATGGTAAACGTTTTTTTGTAGGCTTAACGGCTCCAAAAATTATCCCTAATAAATTAAGTAACGATGCAAACTTCTCTGCTTCAAAACAAGTATTACATTATTATTTTATTTCGGGTTATGTATTTAAATTAAACAGCCTTTGGGATCTTAAACCCGGCTGCGCACTTAAGTACACGCCAAATGCACCAGTATCTATCGACGCTAACTTATCTGCTTTGTTTAATGAGAAGATGTGGTTCGGCGTAATGTACCGTCATGGTTCTGCTGCAGGCGCAAACATTGCTTACAACTTTACAAAACAATTACGTGTTGGATACGCTTACGATTATTCAATTAATAATATGGGAAAATATAGTCCAAGCACGCACGAAGTAATCATTGGCTTTGATTTTCTTTCAAATCAAAAAGCACTTAAATCACCACGTTATTTCTAAAGAATAAAAAGCATAAATAAAGAACTTAATAAAATGAAAAATATAATTGCATCTCTTTTAATTTTTGCAACATTGGTAACAAAGGCGCAATCGGTTAAAGAAAAAATTGCCGATAAGCGTTTTGCAGATCTTGAATTCGTTTCTGCATCAGAAATGTATGAAGAGCTTTCGCGCAGCAAACACCCAAAAATTAAATATTATGTTCGCGCAGGCGAAAGTAATTTAAACATGGGCGATTATCGTAAAGCACAAGTGTATTATGATAAAGCGTATACTAATACCGGTATGACCGATCAGGATCTTTATAACTACTACCAGGTTTTAAAATACAATTCAAATTATCCTAAAGCTTCTGAAGTGTTTTCTAAGATAAACGATAATCAATACAAACTGATACGTGATAATATCAATAGAAAAAAACTGGTAGTTGAAGAATTAAAAAAAGATTCGAGTAACTATTCATTAAAAAAATTATCTATCAATTCAGATGATAATGATTTTTGTCCTTACGTTGTAAATAATGAAATGTACTTTCTGTCTTCAAGAAGAAATACATCAGTTACCGGCCGTAAATACGGTTGGGACGATTCATATTATTTAGATGTTTACAAAGGATATATTGAAGGTACAGATGTAAAAAATGAGCACGCGGTAAAGGAAGGATTAAAAACTAAAGTGCACGAAGGACCAATCTGTTTTACAAAAGACGGAATGGTACAATTTATTACACGTAACAATTTTATTAAAAATAAATATCAAAAAAGTAAAGATGGCCGCGTGAACCTTAAAATTTTCAGCAGAAAAAAAGAAGGTGAAAATTGGGGCGATTGGATGGAGTTTTCTTATAATAGCGATGATTATTCATGCGGACACCCGGCAATTAGTAGCGATGGAAAAACATTATATTTTGTTTCGGATATGCCCGGCACTTTAGGCTTAACCGATGTTTGGGTGACAAGATTTGAAAATAACAGTTGGACAAAACCTGAAAATCTTGGACAATCTGTAAATTCAGAAGGAAGAGAAATGTTTCCTCAATTATTTGAAGATGAAATTTTATTTTATTCCAGTGATGGAAAGATTGGAATCGGCGGCTTAGATGTTTTTTATACTGTGCCTGCAGAAGATTCATATTTTGAAGCACAAAATTTAGGCTACCCTGTAAATTCACAATTTGATGATTTTGGTTTTTACGCAAAAACAACAACAACCGGATATTTAACTTCTAACAGGGGAACTACCAAGGACGATATTTATAGTTTTGTTGCAAAGCGCCCGATTATTAGCAGCGCTATTAATTTAATTGTAAAGGATAATTTATCTAAAGAAATTATTGCCGATGCAACTGTAGTTTTAATTGATGAAACAGGTAAGCCTGTTTACGAAGCAAAATCCGACAGTAAAGGGGAGATCAAGCTGAATGTTATTCCTGGTAAGGATTATAAGATCAAAGCAAATAAGCAAGGGTATAAAGAAAGTGTTGGCGTAATAAAAGAAGCAGAATTAACCTTATTAGCAAACGACAAAAAAGAAGTATTAGTTGAGAAAAAAATTATTGGTTTATTAGGCTTAATTGCTGATGCTGATGATCTTTCGCCAATTGAAGGTGTAAAAATTACGATCACTGATGGATTTAATAAAAATGATTTTTTAACTTTTACAACGGATAAAGAAGGTGATTTCCGTCATATTTATAAAGATAAAAAAGTAGGCGATGATCTTTCATATATTATTAAATTAGAAAAAGATGGTTACTTAACCAAGATAGTACCGGTTGACATTACCATTAAAAAAGAAGGCTATGTTTTATTACATGATTATTTAAATACTAAAATGTATAAAATAAAACTGGGCGCGGATATTGGAAAGGTTGTTGACTTGCAACCAATTTATTTTGATCTTGGAAAAGCAACTGTAAGACCTGATGCAAAAATTGAGTTAGATAAGATCGTTCAGTTATTAACGCAAAACCCAAGTATTACTATTGAGTTAAGCTCACATTCTGATTGTAGAGGAGGAGCAGCCGGTAATTTAGCTTTATCTGACAAACGTGCTAAAGCATCTGCAGGTTACGTAATGTCAAAAGGTGTTAGCGGTGCCCGTATTTATGGAAAAGGTTATGGCGAATCCAAACTAATTAACGATTGTAAATGCGAAGGTACCGTTGTTGTGCCTTGTAGTGAAGAGCAACACGCTCAAAACCGTAGAACGGAATTTAAGATCGTAAAAATAAAACCTTAGGGTTTACCCTAATAAAAGGCGAGGCTAAAACCTCGCCTTTTTTTGTGTCTACTTAAAAATCAAGTAGTTATATATTATTAAAAGCGGGTGTTCACCCAACCTTTTGTACCTTTATTTTGTAATGGTTAATAGAGAACTTATAAGTAATTACATGGATATTCAGCAAAAACTGATTAATGAGTGCATTGATCGTGACCGTAGGGCTGAATACGAATTGTATAAACTTACGTACAGTTATTTGATGAGTATATGTATCCGTTATACAAAAAATGAAGACAGGGCAAAAGAAGTTTTAAATATTGGTTTTTTAAGGATTATCACTAATCTTGATAAATATAAAATAGAAGTTCCTTTTAAAGCCTGGATAAGAAGAGTAATGATCAACACGCTGATAAACGAATTTAAAAAAGAAAAAATACATTACGATAACGTATTGTATGTGGAAGATTATTACGAAACGGATAAATATGCTGATGTAAATGCTGTGATCTCAAAAATTGATACAGAGCAAATATATTCATTTATTGCCCAATTACCTGCCGCTACGCGGCAGGTATTTAATCTTTATTTTGTTGACGGATACAAGCACAAGGAAATAGGTAATATGTTGGATATTAGCGAAGGCACATCAAAATGGCATTTAAACTCCGCCAAAGAAAAATTAAAAGAACTTATAAAAAAAAATGACCTACAAGAATTAAATATTTTATAATCATGAGTAGTGAAAAGGAATTTAAAGACGCGTTAAAAGAAAAACTGAATGCAAAAGAATTTCAGTTTGATGAAGTTAATTGGCTAAAAGCCAGCGGCATGCTAGATGCTACGCGCGAAGAAAAGAAAAAACGCCCTTTTCCATATTTTTTGGTAAGTGGTATTTTATTATTTGTAACGATTGGCAGTTTTGTAATTTATAAATTTTCAGATCATACTACTGCCGTAAAAGAAACTGCAGCTACAAATACAAACACGCAATTACCTGAAACAAAACAAGCCTCTAATAACGAAATAACCGCTTATCAAAAACAAAACGAGAATATTTATGTAACAGAAGAAAAAACAAATACAGAAACAAAACCTGTAAACGAAAAAACGGAACTTGCTGTATTAAACGAGAAAATAGAAACAACTAATACAGAAAAATCAATTTCTCAAAACAGTGTAAAAAATCAAGCGGAAGAAACAAAAAACACATCAACAATAAATATCCGATCTAAAAAGCAAAAAACTACGATTATAAAAAATGCAGTTGTTTTTACGCCTAACCAAGAAAAAGAAAATACCGTACCGGTAAAACAAAATAACGAACCCGAGAAACAAACACAAGTAAATACAATTGTTCTTCCAACAGTTGTTGAAAGTAATACAGTTGCAGAAACTAAAACTACCGTTAATGAAGCCAAAGCGGAAGAAGTTGTAACATATGTTCCTGAAACAAACACAATTAGTGTTGATCCTGTAAAAAGTGTGGTTGCTGTAGCCGAACCAGTTAAAAGAGATTCAACATTAAAATTGAAAGAGCCCGCGCATTTTGTTTCTTTTGAAGCAGGAACCAGTTATTTATTTGGCTGGAATAACCCGGGCAAGCGTGATGCGAATGGCGTTAATCCAATTGTTGGTTTAAATTATTCAAACACATTAAATACACCGTTTATTTTTTCAATGGGTATTCATTATACAATGGTTCGCAATCTTTCATACAGCAATCATGTTGTTACAACAACACGCTACAATTTTGGTGAAGAAACGGATGTAATGGTATTTACACCAACAACCATGCATTATCTTTTAGCGCCAATTAAATTTGGTTATACGTTTAAAGAAAAAAATATTATTGGTATTGGTTATAATGCAGCTTACTTATTTAATGTGAATAGTAATGTAGAATTATACGCGCAAACTGCTGATAAAAAAGGTAATGCAACTGTTTTAAAAACATCAGGATATACGCAAGGCTTTAAAACATTAGATTCCCAGGCTTCACTATTTTACAGAAGAAAACTTGGTAAAGATCTTTGGTTAAATACTGAATTCATTTATGGTTTAACAGATGTAAAAGACAATAAATTTTTTAACTCAAATGTTTTTGAAAGAAATATGGGTTTAAAGCTAACATTAATATATAATTTATTTAAAAAGTAACAAATGAAGAATTTCTATAACTGTATAATTGTATTGCTGCTTATCGCTTGCATCTCATGCGGAAAAAAAGAATACCCTCCATCTACCACTGAAGGTAGTCCGGTTTTTAATTGTACAATGTCTATGAACGGAGTACCAACATCAATTGAAGCTGGAGTTAATAATTATTATATGTATTCTTCTTTTCAGCAAGATTCGAATAATGTTTATGGATTTATAGCAGGTTTAAAACAAACCAATTGCACAAACTGCCCTAATAGTTTACAGATCCAAATCAATGATTTTAAAGTTTCGGCTACAAATTCAATCACACAAATTGATTCGTCTTTAATTCCCGGAAATTATAATTACCTAGCTAGTAACGCAGCTTCATTTTATTTTGCACAATTTCAATCCAGTTACAATAAACCCGCGGCCTCTTACCTTTGGAATTTTGGTGATGGCGTAACATCAACATCAATTAATCCAAATCATATTTATAAAAAAAGCGGAAAATATAATATCAGCTTAACAGTAACCGGTTTAAATTCGTGTGAAAGTAGTATTTATAACGTTCAAAACATTGGCACTGTTAATTACAAATTCAGAACCAGGATTGACGCAGATTCAACCATGGGAACTTCGATCAATTTTTCTTCTATAAATTCGCAAGGCATCGGCCCCTATCAGTATTTATGGAATTTTGGTGACGGCACACCAACTTCAACGTTAGCAAATCCCACGCATGCTTATCAATACACAGGCGCATACCCGGTAACTTTAAGAGTAATTGATGGCAATAATGACACCGCGTATGCTAAATACAATACAGTTACACAAAACGATATTTCCTCATGCGCTGCGAACTATTCTGTAAATGCTGTTTCGCAAACGCCAAATGCTTTAGGTCTTTCAAATGTTGTTGTCAATTGGATAGATGGTAACGGTACATTCTACACCTCAAAAAACGCGCAACAACCTGCTAACAGTTACTTTAATATTTTATCAGTAGAGAATTTTAAGAACAATGATAATAATCAATTAACAAAAAAACTTCACGTAAAATTTACCTGTACTATATATAATGGCGCTACTGCTATTTTAATTAATAATGCCGATGCAATAATTTGCGTGGCATATAAATGATTTAAAAAGGACATCAAATCTTTGAAAGAAAAAAACATAAATGCACATGAAAAAAATTACAACATATCTTCCTTTATTGCTTGGCTTTTGTTTTATACTAATTGCCGCAAAGAGCAGTGCCCAGATTTGTGGGCTTAACGCAGCTTTTTCATATACGCAAGGTGTCAGTGGCCAGGTTAATTTTAGCAGCACATCAACCAATACGGTTGCCGGCACCACTTATACCTGGAACTACGGTGATGCAACTTACGGTACAGGGCCAATAAGCTCTCATACTTATGCAACAAACGGATATTATAATGTTGTGCTCATTGCCAATAATAATTTTACTGCAAATTGTGTAGATTCTGTAATCATACCGGTTATGGTAAGCACATATCCCTGTACATTAGCAGCAGGCTTTAACTACACACTAGGAGCAAACGGCCTTGTTAGTTTTAACAGTGTTTCTACTGGAACCGATTCGGGAACCACTTATACCTGGACCCTAGGGGATAATAATACAAATTACGGAGACGTTACCAATCATGTTTATGGAAACGGAACATACACAGTTATATTAAAAGCAATGAGTAGTTTAACAACATGTATTAGCACGGCCACACAAGTAATAAGCGTTTCTAATGCCACCTGTAATCTTAATACAAGTTTTTCTTTTACACAGGGCGCAAACGGCCTTGTAAGTTTTAACAGCACATCAACCGGCACAGTCCCGAGCACCACTTATTTGTGGAGTTTTGGAGACTCCAGCCCTAGTGGCAGTGGGCCATCAACATCTCATACGTATTCGGCAAACGGCACTTATTTTGTGTACTTATATGCCAACAATAACTATAGCATCATGTGTGCAGATTCATCTCTAATTATTCCTATAGTTGTAAATTCTTTTTCGCCCTGTACTTTAAACGCTAATTATAACTTTGCACAAGGCGCAAACGGACAAGTTACTTTCACCAGTACATCAACAGGTACTATAGCGGCCAGTATTTTTTATTGGCAATTCGGAGACGCAACAACAGCTAACGGAAATCCAACATCACATACTTACACAATGAATGGAGCGTATTCGGCAACTTTAACAGTTTACAATAACTCTTTAACTTGTTTTTCATCCATCACAAAAATAATTAACGTTAGCACAGTGCCTTGTGGTTTGATCGCTAATTATACACATACGGTTAGTTCAGGTGGTAATGTTAATTTTGCAAACGCTTCTACAGGCACAAGCACCAACACTAATTATTTTTGGGATTTTGGTGATGGTTTTACAAGTGTCAGCCAATCACCTTCACATACTTATGCCAGTTCTGGCGCATACAATGTATACATGTCTGCTTCTGGTAGTTCATGTATAGACTCGGTTATTCAATCTATAAACGTAACAGGTATTCCGTGTATTGCAAATTCAAATTTTACAATGGCACCAACTACAACTACTTTAGTTTGGAATGCAACGCCTGTATCACCTTGGAATGTTGTTGCAGCAACGTGGAATTGGGGCGATAACAGCACTACTAATACACTTTATACTTCACACACATATTCAGCATCGGGCAACTATTCAATTTGCTTATCTGTTACCGTTTCGTGCGGTGCAAATTCTACAAGTTGTTTAAACCAATTTGTTTATAAAACTTCGGGTTCTGAAAATGCGCAAATGATATATATAAATGTTATACCTCCAGCATCAACCCCTCTTGGTATAATTGATAATGCCGGCGAAATTTTAGATTGGTCTGTTTATCCAAATCCAAACAATGGACGATTTGAGATAAAATTGGATGCTGCAACAAACGGAATTGTAAAGATCAAAGTGTATAGTTTAATTGGTGAAATGATCTACGAAACAGAAATCGATACTATCAATAAGACAATTGATCTCAATAACATTTCAAACGGCGTTTACTTTATAAAATTAAATTCAAACAATAAAGAATTCACTAAAAAAGTAATAATAAATAAATAGTCGAATAATACCTATAAGTTCCACAAAGAGAGTCGCCATTTTGCATTTTGGCGGCTCTTTTTTATTTTAAATTAATAAGCTCGTTGGTTTTTAAAATAAGATCCATGAAAAGGATCTTTGGATTAGCATTACGCTCAATGTAATAATAGTTGTTATTAAACTCTTCAACTAAACGCTCGTAATTTTTTTGATTTACAAAGGGTGCAAATTTTTCAAGAAATTGTTTTTCCTGCCCACTTAGTCTTACTAAATTTTTGTCTCCAAAATTATACATTAAGCTGTCACGAAAAACCTCTAAACCATATTGTAAAAATTGTTTTTGTTTCTCTCTTCCTGTTGAAGCATTTTCATCTATCCAGGTAATAGCCTTGCCGGCATCAAACTTTAAAGCCAAACGCATAAAGCTTTGAAAGTGGGCAAGAAAAGAAACACTTTCTTCGTTGTGCGTTAATAAGCTTAAAGCTTCGGCGTAGTTACCGTTGGCAAGTATGGCAGTTTGTTTTGCAACATCGGTATTTACTTTAAAATTATAAACTAAAGCATCGGCAATTTCCTGCTCGCTGCAATTATAAAATGGTATTTGTTGTACACGTGAAATAATAGTGGCCAATAATTGTTCGGTGTGGTTACTCACTAAAACAAAAATTGTTTTATCAGGCGGCTCTTCCAGTATTTTTAAAAGCTTATTGGCAGCTTCTGCATTCATTTTTTCAGGCTGCCAAATGATCATTATTTTATAAGAACCTTCGTAACTGGTATAACTTAATTTTTTTAAAATATCGTTGGCTTCTTCAACAGGAATAATAGGCTGTTTATTTTCCGCACTTAACTCATTAAACCAATCATTTAAATTAATGTAGGGATTGGCTAAAAAAGTTTCCCTGAATTCTTTTACAAGGTCGTTACTACTTTTTACATCTTTGCTTTTTGCAATGGGGAAAACCAAATGCAGATCGGGATGAATTAATTTTGAAACTTTATTGCAGGATGCACAGGTGCCACAAGCACCTGTTTCTATTTTATTTTTACAATATAAATGTTGTGCAAAAGCGATGGCTGCCGGTAAATTTCCACTTCCTTCTTTACCTGCAAACAGTAAGGCGTGTGGAACGCGTTCTTCATTTACCATTTTAAGTAAACGAAGTTTGGGTTCTTGCTGACCAACTATCTGATTGTATAACATAGTGTAAATTTAATGGAAAATGTAAAAGATAAGAGGGAAAATGTAATTCGGTCCGTTTTCCATTTTACATCTTCCATTTGCCATGGTTTTATTTATTATTATATTCATTCATGCAACGCTGAAGCCCAATAAAAGAAAAAGCTTTAATGGCATCAGTTGCAACTTTTATTCTATCGCTCAGTGTTTTTAATTCTTCTTCGTTCCATTTTCCTAAAACATAATTTACCTGGGATCCTTTATTAAACTCATTGCTAATGCCAAAACGCATGCGCGGATAATTTGGCGTGTTTAAGATCTCCTGAATGTTTTTAAGTCCGTTATGTCCGCCATCGCTACCTTTTGGGCCAATACGTATTTTTCCGAAAGGTAAAGCAAGTTCATCTACCAACACCATCATGTTATCAGTTTCAATTTTTTCTGATTGTAACCAATAGTTAACGGCTTTTCCACTTAAATTCATGTAAGTAGTTGGCTTAATTAAAATAAGGGTTTTGCCCTTGTGTTTTAGTTCGGCAACATCGGCATATCTGCCAGATGTAAATTTTACTTCTGCTTCTTTGGCTAAAGTATCAACAATTTTAAAGCCAATGTTGTGACGTGTTTCGGCGTATTCATCACCAATATTACCTAAACCAACTATTAAAAATTTGCTCATTAAACCGTTTATTCAACAGTCAAATATATTATTTTTTTTCGTTAAGGCCGTGCTTGATGTTATAGCGCACACAATCCCAGTATTCTTTAGTGTAATTTACATAGATCTCTTCTCCGGCCTTAATATCACGTGAAGCAACAATAAAGCACTTATCTCCAAAAATTTCGTAATCGGCATTGTTTTTTATTCCCGGAATACGGCTTAAGCCGGCCGCATCGTTTGCGTAACGGGCTTTATGCTGTGGCGTTGACCATGCATCGATGCAACGTTTTTTGTTTATGAAAAACAAATAACCGTCTTTATTTTCAAGAACTCTTTTTTCGTATTCTTTCCAATCAATGATCTCGCCTTTATATTCGATGATCTTTGCATCTTTTTTAATTGGTTTATCCGTAAACAAGCCTTTTCCGGCTTTTGGTAATTTTGATTTTTTAACTGTTAGGGCCATAGCGGTGACAAAAATATACTTTAATAATATATACAACACTATTTTTAAAAAAATGTTTGTAAGTAATGAATTTGTCAGTTAATTTTTAAACCAGACAGAGACGTATCAAAGTCACTTCGAGTAAAAAAATGCTGTTCTTTTCAATTTGTGTATCGAGAAGTATATTAGAAACATTTCTCGATATACCTCCGCTTTGCTGCGGCACCAGAAATAACAAAAAAGTTCTGGCCTATGTGGTTTATAGTTCTGGTTATCTCTTATATAAAGCCGCCACCAATTTCAAGAAAGGCTTTATTTGCTTTTGCGCTTGCATTATCAATTAATTCAATAGAATTGTCGGAGATAACAAGGAGCTTAGAGCAGTATTTTAAAAGCAGATCAAGATCGTGTGAGCTTACAAGGATGCATTTGTTTTCTTCGGCACTTAATTTTTTTAGTAATAAAAAAAGATCATGTTTTGAAGCATAATCCAAAAAGGCACTTGGCTCGTCCAGCAACATAATTGGTGTTTGCTGCGCCAAAGCTTTAGCAATAATTGTTTTTTGAAATAAGCCATCGCTTAATTCGTTCAATAATTTATACTGGTGCGTTTCTATACCGCAGATTTTAATGGCAGATTCTATAATAGTAAGATTTTCTTTTTCTAAACGATTAAATGAATTTGTATATGGCATTTGCCCGGCTGCCACAACATCATAAGCCGTTAAATTAAATCCGCCAATTTTTTCGGTTAATACTATTGCAATTTTTTTTGCGAGATCTTTTAAGAAAAGGCTGTTTACATTGCGTTCATCGATCAGTATTTCTCCATTTAAAACCGGTAACAAACCACATAAACTTTTAAGGAGAGTAGATTTTCCAATTCCATTTAAACCCACAATGCCTATAAAATCACCGGCATAAAAACTAAGATCTATATTTTTAAGTATAATAACATCTTCCTGGTTTTTTTTGTATCCCAGTGTAGCGTTCTTTAAAATTATACATTCCCGTTTTTCCATTACCAGCTTTTGTTTTTAAACATCAGATAGATAACCAAAGGCGCGCCAATAAATGTGGTGATCATATTTATTGGTAAAGAAATATTTTTAATGAGCGAATTTGCAAAAGCATCAGATAATAAAAGAATAATACTTCCTAATAATAAACATGAAATTACATGCAAGTGTTGTTTTGAATTTTTAAAGACCATGCGTGAAAGAATTGGAACAGCAGTGCCAATAAACGCAATAGGACCACAAAAAGCAGTAGTTAAGCCGGTTAAAACAGATGAGATCAATATTAAATAAAAGCGGCTTGTTTTAAAATTAACGCCAATATTTTGCGAATAATTTTCGCCAAGCAATAAAGCGTTTAATGGTTTAACAAAAAACAATACTGCTAATAAACAAATTAGTGCAATTGGTAAATAAATTGCAAGATCAATATTTGTAGTGTTGGCAAGAGAGCCCATGCCCCAGGTAACAAAACTTTTTAAGCTGTTAGCGTCCGAAAAATATTCTAAAGCTGTTTGAATGGCACCGCAAATTTGAGAGAGCATCAAGCCAATTAAAAGCAAAACAACATTGCTGTTTACTTTTTTAGAAATACCTAATATCAATAAGGTTATTAAAAAACTACCGCTAATAGCAGAAAGTACAATAAATGTTTTGCCAATAAAAAACTCTGACATTAAATGTAAAGAGCCGCCTGCCAAAATACTCATGGCAACCATTAACGAAGCGCCGGAGCTTATGCCTAATACATAGGGGCCAGCTAATGGATTTCTGAAAATGATCTGTAAAATTAAACCTGCAACAGCAAGTGTGCAACCTGCAATTATTGCTGTAAGTGTTTTTGGAAAACGAATGTGCCAGAAAATAAAATTATTTGAAGAGAGTTCGCCAAGATCTATATGCTCGCTGCCACCATACAATAGGCTTAAAATGCAGGAAACGACGAGCAGGCAAATTAAAACTAAAAATTTTATGTTCGTGTTTCTTTCCAAAATTTATTTTAATTGCTCGTAATAATACAACTCGTTTTTAATTTGTTCTTTTAATTCAGGGTGAAATATCAAAAGAAGATCACTCAATATTTTATCCGGATAGATCATACCTGTCTCCCAATAAGTACTATAACCATGGCTATTGGTATATTTTGTATTATTAAAAACCTTATCATTTTTAAAAGCGGCAAATTCATTATAACGTGTATCAAAGCTTAAAAGATCTTTTTTTGTTTTTAGTGTAGAAACATTTATCCAGAATTGTGCATCTTTTGCTTTTACATAAACCTGCTCAAAGCTTAATGGAATACTTCCAAATTTATCATCTTCTTTCCATAAATAATCTGTATGCGCATCATTTAATAACTGTGCCATATAACTTTTTCCGCCGGGCATATACCAAACGTCGCTGTATTTCATATCATTAAAAACAGTAGGTGTTGTTTCTGCTTTTTCTGCAATAGCTTTTAAGCGTATATAATTTTTTTCTACAATTTTAAAAATTGAATCAGCTAAATTTTCTTTGTTCACAAAAGCGGCAAAGAATTTTATCCATTCAGCCCGCGCTAACGGCGTTTCTTCTTTATGATCAAGGCTTATTACTACCGGAATTTTGGTTTGTGATAATTTTGGATTGATATCTTTTTTAGGATCACCCATGCCGAAGGTGAAAATAATATCGGGATTTAATGCAATAGTTTGTTCAAGGTCAGGCTCAATCCCTTTTGATAATTGCTGTATCTGTTTAGAAGCACATCTGTCAATAATAGCTTTATTGTTCATATAATCCACATTATCAATAGCAACAATATTATTTAAAAGACCCATTTCATAAAACATGGTTGCATAGATACTGCTTAGTGCGGCAATTTTTTTACAAGGACTTTTTATAAATGTAATATTTTGAGGCAAAGTTTTAATTAATGTAGTGTCGTTACAAATTAAATAAGTAGCCGTAGTATCAAAATTTTCTTTATTACCGAAAAGATAAATAAGTGTAAGATCTTTATTACGAGAAATGCAAAAGCGTTTGGCGTATTTAATGCTTGTGTCTTTTTTAAGATCTGAAAAAGGGTTTAATGTTTTTTCGGTTGGACCTAAACACGAAATGCAAATTATAATAATTGCAAAAGAAAAGTATTTCAACAAATTATGCTTCATTAAAACGGATCTCAAAAATGCTTCCTTTTGGTGAATTGTCTTTTACGGTTAATTCGGCATTATGTTTATTTGCAATATAACTTACAATGTACAAGCCAAGGCCGGTTCCTTTTGTATTTCTTGTTTCTTCATTACCAGCCCTGAAAAATTTATTGAATATTTTTTCCTTATGATCGTTTGAAATACCACAGCCCTTATCTTTAATTGCTAATACGCATGCGTCTTTTTCGCTTAGTAATTCAATAAAAATATCTTTTTGGTTTGGAGAATATTTTAAAGCATTATCAACTAAATTAGTTATTATGGATGGAAAAGCATTTTCATCTACCTCTCCAAAAATATTTTCGTCTATTTTTAATTTAATTTCTCCGGCAATAATTTCTTTTTTGTAATAACGGTTTAAAATACCTGTTATTAATTCACTTAAATTTTGTTTAGCGGTTTTAAAAGCAAATTCACCTGCATCTAAACGACTTGCTAAAAGTACATTGTCAATTAATGCGTTTAAGCGTTCTGTTTCTATTAAGGCGTTTGTAATTAAGCTTTGTTGCATTTCTTCAGTCAGCTTTTGTTTTTGTAATGTTTGCAATTGTAATTTTGTGGCAGCAATTGGTGTTTTTAATTCGTGTGTAATGCTTAAGAAAAAATTCTTTTGCTGATTATTTAAAGCCGTTTCTTTATCCTGTGCTTGTTTTATTTTATAAATACCTATTAAAAGCAATAATAAAAAAACGGTGCCTTCGCCAACGATCATGGTTACCTGAATTTTCTTTTTATGATGAAGAAATTCTATTTCCTGAACTAATTTTGGTTCGCTCATAGCAGTAAGTTCTGCTATTTTTTGTTTCAGCTCAATGATCTGGTCGGTTTGACGCACCAATAAGACCTCCCACCATAAAAACTGCAACAGAATGTATCCGAATAAAACTAACAGAATGAATATAGAGCGCGATTTTATGTTTTTAGCTGAGTTAAGACAAAATTACGACATAAACCCCATAACTATGAACAAATTAACGAGAATTTGATTATATTCGTATATGGTGTTTGTTTATAAATGAAGATTATAAATTATATAATCGTTTTATGTTTATTTTTTGTTAAGTTATCCTTCGCCCAGCTTACGGGGGCGGTAAATGTGTATTCCGATGTTACCTCCATTTCCGGCACTACGCTTACAGTTGGTAGCAGCGCATCTTTTAGCGTGGGAGGCAAGATCCTTCTCATCCAAATGAAAGGTGCAACCATTGATATTACAAACACCAGCAATTACGGCACACCCTCTGCAATTAATAATGCAGGTAATTTCGCCTTTCTTACTATTTTGTCAAAACCTACTGCAAGCACCATTGTTACTACGTCTGCCACATCAGTTGTGTTTACTACAGGCGGCGCTAACCGTGTACAAATTGTAAGCGTAAGAACAGTTACGAGTAACGCCACAGTTACGGGTAACGTTACACCCGCGGCTTGGAACGGCACTGTTGGCGGCGTGGTAGTACTTGAAATTTTAGGATCTTTAACTATAAATGCAGGCTTTAGGATAGACGCCACAGGCTTTGGGTTTAAGGGAGGGGCCGTAAGTGGTATTTCCGATGGTTCTGCCTGGTGTAACTGGAGCGATTTTAGAAGTACCAATATTACTACGGTTTGTTATCAGGGAATTTATGCGCAAAAAGGCGAGGGTATTGGTGAAGACAGCGGTAATGATTATGGCCGTGGCCCGCTTGTAAATGGCGGTGGTGGGGCAGGAGAGCACAACGGCGGCGGCGGTGGTGGCGGCAATGTTTCTGCTGGCGGCAACGGCGGTCGCCAGATCAGCGATTGTGGATATAGAAGAAATAATACAGGTGCCAGTTGCAATACGCCTGCTCCCGGAACTATTCAAACAAACACCTGTTCAGCCGTCACAACATCCACGTCTGATGTAATGGTAGGGGGCATGGGCGGCAGAGCTCTTACTTCTGGAAGTTCGAATAATAAGATTTTTATGGGCGGTGGTGGTGGTGGTGGTCAGCAGAATGCTGCAGGTGGAAGTGGCGGCGGAAACGGTGGCGGAATAGTTATTGTTGTAACTAATACTGTTATTAATAATAGTGGTTTTACAGATGCAATACGGGCAAATGGAAGCAGCGCCGCTAATACTACAGGTAATGAAGGCGCCGGCGGCGGCGGGGCGGGGGGTTCAATTCTAATTCAAACAAATAATTTTAATAACGCTATAACCATTTCAGCTTCGGGTGGTAACGGCGGTAATGCCACAACCAACATTGTAAATTGCCGTGGTCCAGGCGGTGGCGGCGGCGGCGGACTTATATGGATTAACGGGTTAACGGCCACACCTACCAATTTAACTACAAACGTTCTTAGCGGAACCGCAGGTTCGGTAATATGCAGTTCTTCCGCCGTATGCGGCGGAGTACCACCTTCCACAAACACGCTCATATGTGTAAGTAACCTGCTTTATTGTGCCGTAACCCCTACAGCAAATGGTACGGTACAAACCAATGTGATTATTCCTTTACCAGTCAAATTAATAGAATTTAAAACTACTTGTTTTTTAAATTACACTGAAATTGCCTGGCAAACGGTTGATGAAAAGAATATGAGCAGTTTTGGCGTACAAAAATCACAGGATGCTATTTCGTGGATAGACCTTACGTCAATAACCGCTATAAATTTGCCTGGGTACAATAATTATTCTATAAAAGATAATTCTTTTAATAGTTGGCCGTTGGTTTATTACAGACTAAAACGGATTGGCTTTGATAATACTGTGAGTTACTCATCTATCATTATCGGTAAATGCCTTGCCAATTCTTATTATGATTTTACCGTAGCCATGAATTATGGAATGGACGTGCACTTTAACAGGCAACCAAATAAAGTTCGGATATACAATGTGTTGGGTCAGTTTATCGAAGAGATAAAATTAGACCAAAGCCCTAGTTACCATATAAACACTTTTAACTATGCAGAAGGCGTGTATATAGTGGTTGCTGATTTTGGCACGCAAACCGTTTCTAAAAAAATTCTGGTTAATTATCATTAATCTGTTTCCCCGGGTACCACCTGCGGAAACTCAATAAGATCTTCTATCTGGGTTAATACTTCTGCTGATCGTTTTACCGAATCAACATCTTCAACAGTTAAATATAATTTTTTATTTTGTTCTTTTAAGGTACAAAGGTTGGGATATTTTTGCGCAAATAGCAAAGCTGCCTGGAACATCGGGCTTGAAAAATAATCGCTCTCTTGTTTATTTAAAAAATAAGCCAATAGTTTTTTGTTCTTTAAAGTTAGTTTTTCAAATCCAAGCTTCATGGCTTTCCAACGCATGCGCACTACATTTACCAACTCAATTGCTTCCGCAGGCACAGGGCCAAACCTGTCTTTTAAATTATTCTCAAATAAAGTAAGGTCTTCCTCTTTGGTAATGTTATCCAATTCTCTATACAACAATAAGCGCTCCGTTAAGCTTGTAACATAGGTATCGGGAATTAATAATGGCAGATCGGTCTCTACAACCGTTTCTTTTACAAACTGGCGTGAGAAAACAGACTTGTCCGTTTCTTCTTCGCCAATAACTTCTTTATACCATTTTTCTTCTTTTAACTCTTCAATAGCTTCGTTTAATATTTTCATATAGGTATCAAAACCCATATCATTTATAAAACCGCTTTGTTCGCCGCCCAATAAATTTCCGGCACCTCTAATATCCAGATCGCGCATAGCAATTTGAAAGCCACTGCCAAGATCACTAAAATCCACAATAGCTTTTAAGCGTTTGCGGGCTTCGCTGGTAAGCATAATGTGCGAAGGCGCTAATAAATAGCAAAAAGCTTTTTTGTTGCTTCGCCCAACACGGCCACGCATTTGATGTAAGTCGCTCAGGCCAAAATTTTGCGCATCGTTAATGATGATTGTATTTGCATTACTGATATCCAGGCCACTTTCAATAATTGTTGTGGCAACCAAAACATCATAATCACCTTCCATAAAACCAAGCATAACGTCTTCCAGCTTGTCGCCATCCATCTGCCCATGTCCAATTGCAATTCTTGCATCAGGTACAAGGCGTTGAATAATGCCGGCAATATCAGTGATATTCTGCACTTTATTGTGCACAAAAAAGACTTGTCCGCCGCGGTTTAATTCATGCGCTACAGCATCACGAATCAACTCTTCATCAAAGGTGTGTAATTCTGTTTGAACAGGATAGCGGTTGGGTGGGGGAGTAGAGATAACAGAAAGATCGCGCGCACCCATTAAACTAAATTGTAAAGTACGTGGAATTGGCGTTGCGGTTAATGTAAGTGTATCTACATTGCTTTTAAAGGTTTTTAATTTATCTTTTACACCTACGCCAAATTTTTGTTCTTCATCAATAATTAATAAACCAAGATCTTTGAATTTCACATCTTTTCCAACCAATTTATGTGTGCCGATAATAATATCTACTTTTCCTTCTGCCAGGCGTTGCAAGGTTTCTTTAACTTGTTTTGCAGAGCGAAAACGGTTAATGTAATCCACATTACATGGCAGATCCTGTAAACGATCTTTAAATGTTTTAAAATGCTGGTAGGCTAAAATAGTTGTTGGTACTAAGATTGCTACTTGTTTACTATCACACACAGCTTTAAAAGCTGCGCGAATGGCAATTTCTGTTTTACCAAAGCCAACATCTCCACAAACCAATCTATCCATTGGGTGTGGTTTTTCCAGGTCACGTTTTACATCTTTGGTAACTTTTATCTGATCGGGTGTATCTTCATAAATAAAAGATGCTTCTAATTCATGTTGCAAATAATTATCTTTTGGAAAAGCATGACCGGGTTTTGCTTTTCTTTCAGCGTATAATTTTATAAGATCATACGCTAGTTCTTTTACATTGCGTTTTGTTTTTAATTTTAGAGTGGCCCAGTTCGTACTTCCTAATTTATCAATGCGGGGCACATGACCTTCTTTACCGCTAAATTTACTAATGCGGTGTAAGCTGTGAATGCTAACATACAGGGCATCATTATCGCGAAATAATAATTTTACACTTTCCTGCTCTTTACCGTTGATGTTTAATTTTTGTAAACCTGCAAAGCGGCCAACACCATGATCGATATGTGTAACATAATCGCCGGGATTTAAAGTGAGCAATTCTTTTATGGTGAAAGCTTCGGCACTTTTGTGTTTTAATTCTTTTAATTTAAAACGGTGATAACGTTCAAAGATCTGGTGATCGGTATAAACAGCTAATTTAAGATCATCATCAATAAAACCTTCGTGAATATCTAATTGCAAATAATCAATTACTGTATCATAGGTGCGGTGTTCTTTTGCAAGCAGATCGTTAAAAATACTTATTAAACGATCGGCTTGTTTTACATTATCCGTTAAGAAAAAATTCTCGTAACCTTTTGCTTTATTTTCTTTTAAATTGGCAATAAGCAGATCAAAATTCTTATTAAAAGAAGGCTGTGGTTTTTGATTGAACTGGATAGTTGAGGATGAAAGAATGCCGCGCAGGCCAAATTCAAAACAGGTAAAATTTTTAAAGTGTTCTTTTAATTCATCAGATATTGCGTAAAGTTTTTCAGGAGCTATTTGTTTTATTTCACCACTATACTGATCGAATGCTTTTGTTGCCGTTTCAAATTTTTTGTCTAAAACGTCTAAGGCATAAGACGTATCTTCCATAAATAAAAAAGAATTTGTGTTGTGAAAATAATTTAACAGCACTACTTTTTCTTCTGTAAAAATGGTAGAATTTATATTTGGAATAATAGTAACAAAATCAAATTTTGCAGTTGATAATTGGTCGCTTGGCTCAAATGTTTTTATAGCTTCAACTTCGTTTCCAAACAATTCAACACGGTAAGGAAACTCATTGGCAAAAGAAAAAATATCGATAATACCACCACGAATACTAAACTGGCCGGGTTCATAAACAAAATCAACATTTTCAAAATCGTACGACAATAAAAATTCAGAAATAAAATCGATAGATAATTTTTCTCCTTTTTTAATTTGTAAAGTGTTTTGATGAAGCTTTTGTTTTAGAGTTACTTTTTCTGCCAAAGCCTGCGGATAAGTAATTACAATACCCGTAAAACTATCTTTAGATAAAAGATTTAATACCTCAGCCCTTTCCTGGATATTGGCATTGGTTGTTTTCTCTAATTGATAAGGTTGGCGATACGATTCAGGAAAAAACAAGACCTTATCGTTTGGCAATAATGTCTCCAGATCGTTTAATAAATAGGCGGCCTTTTCTTTATCGGAAGCTACAACAATGCAATTTCTTTTTTGAGAATTGTAAAGCGATTGGATAAAAAAGGACAAAGCGGATCCGTTCAAACCCTGTATCCAATGGTTTTGGTTAAGGTTTAATGCCTGTATTTTTGAATTAAAAATCCCCTCCAGCCTTTTATTCAGGATCATTTCGGTTGCAAAATTACTTATAAATTGTGGGTTTGAGTTGATTTGTACCAAAAAATTAACGGTTTGTGCAATTCCGTTATGAGAAGAGTTTACTATATTTGTTAGAGCTAAAATCTAAAAAGAAATTACATGAAAAAAAGTTTACTTATAACAACATTGATGATTGCTGGCATGACTGTTTTTGCACAAACGCCGCGTTTATCTTTGTTTGAAGAATTTACCGGGGAAACCTGTCCGCCATGCGCCAGTACAAACCCAGGCCTAAATGCTACTTTAACTGCTAATGCTTCAAAAGTTGTTGCGATTAAATGGCAGGTGCCAATTCCAAGTGCGCCAACAACTACATGGTCTTTATACCAAACAAATGCTGCCGAAGCAAATGCACGTTTGAGTTATTATTCTGTTAACTCTGCACCACAAGGCAGAATGGACGGACAAAGCCTTACGGTTTTTGGTGGAACATCAGATCACGCTGTTTATTGTACACCATCTTTAATTAATACTTCGCAGGCAATTACTTCACCATTTGCAATTACAATGGTACGTGCATGGGATGCAACCTGTAGCTCGGTAAACTTAACTGTTACTATCCAGGCAAGTGCTAATTTTGCAACTACAGGCGCTTTAAATTTAAAAACAGTAATGGTTGAAAGGCTTATACAGTTTAGCGTACAGCCGGGTACCAATGGTGAAAAGAATTTTGAAAATGCAGCTATTAAATCTTTCCCAACTTTAGGTGGTATGAGTATTGGTAATAACTGGACTACAGGCCAAACACAAACTTTTACACTTAATTGCCCAATGCCTGCATATACAAGAAAAAAAAGTGAAGTAGCACTTGTTTGTTTTATTCAAAACGAAGCAAATAAAAATGTTTTACAAGCAGCAATGGCAGATAAAGTTGCTATACCTACAGATGCTTTAACAGCTTTAGATGCTAAAGTTGATGTAACATGTGCTTCAACCATTACACCACAAATCATTATTAAAAATAATGGCGCAAATCCTATCACTGCTTTTACAGTAACACCATATAATGATGGTATTGCCGGAACTCCTACACAATGGACAGGTAATTTAGCTGCTGGTGCAACCAATACTTTGGTTTTAGATGCAACCAGTACTCCAACTGCTTCAGGAGTTCACACGTTTTCTTATACATTAGTAATGGCGAATCCCTATAATTTATTTGTTGTTTCTAATAAAGTAAATTATTTAGTGGCTACGAATTCTCAAATAGGAACAATAAATGAAGATTTTGCATTTGCTACTTTTCCTCCGGTAAACTGGACAAGGGTAAACTCAAACAACGGCCCAACTTTTAGCAGAGTAGTAAATACCGGTGCTTTTGCCAATTCAAATGATTTTGGAGCTGTTAAATTTGATTTTTATACAAACACTGTAATTGGCGATGAGGATGAGTTATACTTGCCGCCAACAAATTTAGACGGATCGGGTGTGCCTGTATTGAAATTTGATATTGCAAAAGCACAACGTAATAGTGAGAATGATAAATTAGATATTCTTGTTTCGAGTAATTGCGGGGCAACATGGACAAATGTTTATAGCAAAGCAGGATCGGTATTAGCTACAACAGGCGCAACTACTTCGGTGTTTAATGCACTACAATCATCTGATTGGATTAGCGAAACTATAGCATTAACTGGATTTGCTATGCCAAATGTGTTGATCAAATTTAAAGTTACCAACGATAACGGAAATAATCTTTACTTAGATAATATTAATCTTTCGCAGCCTAACCCATCAGGTATTGCTATCATAAATCGCGAAGACGCAAACCTTTCTGTTTTCCCAAATCCTGCAGCAAATGAAACTACTTTAAAAATTACTTCTGCTAACTCAGGAACTTCAACAATTAAAGTAATGAATGCTATTGGGCAAGTTGTTTACATAAAACAAGCAACGGTTAATGCAGGATCTACAAATATTAAATTAGATACTAAAGAATTTGCAAACGGTGTTTATTTTTTAATTGTTGAATCAGGTAAAAATTCAAGCACAAAAAAATTAATTATTTCTAAATAATTTTTCTTTAATACATTTAAAAGGCTGCCCGTTTTGGGGCAGCCTTTTTATTTTAACATATTAATATTGATTTTTCAATAATTGATATTTAACTTAGATGTCTAGGCTCTAAAAGAAATAACCTTTAAATAATAATCGATGAAAAAAACTTACTTAATTTTAGCATTACTAATAACAGCTTTATGCACAAATGCACAAGTGCGTATGTCGTTATTTGAAGAATTTACAGGAGAGAATTGCGCGCCATGTGCATCAACCAATCCTGCGTTAAATGTAACTTTGGCAAATAACAGTGCTAAAGTTATTGCTATTAAATGGCAGGTGCCAATTCCTTCAGCCCCGTCAAACACCTGGTCATTATACAAAACAAATCAGGCAGAAATAGACTGGCGTTATAAATCTACAGGATATAATTATCCAAGTCAAAACACACCCACTAGTTCAATTACCAATGGTATTAACTCTGCGCCTGCGGGCCGTTTAGATGGAAGACATCAATGGGATTTTGGTGCACCACAAGATCATCCTTTTTATATCAGCAATGCAGTTATTAGCAGCGCGCAATCTCAAACAACAAATTTTTCAATTAACATGACTACTGCCTGGGATCCTTTATTCAACAACTGCGCGGTTACTGTTACGGTACAATCTTCAACAGCGTTTACCGCTTCGGGTAATTTAGTTTACCGTTTATGTTTAGTTGAACGTTTGATCAATTTTGATTCGCCCTCAGGAACTAATGGCGAAAAAGATTTTGCTGATCCGGTTAGAAAATCCTATCCAACTACAGTTGGTACAGGTACAGCTTTAACCAGCATGGGTACATTATTACCGGGCACATGGATAGCAGGACAAACACAAACTTTTGTAGTTAACTGTGCTATACCTTCATATATTTATGATAAAGGCCAAATGGCTTTTGTAGGTTTTGTGCAGGAAGACGGAACAAAAAAAATCTACCAAGCAGCAAGAACATTGCAGCCTCAAATTTCAAACGATGCTAAAGCATTATCTATTTCAATTCCTTCTGTAGGATGTACTTCTACTTTAGTTCCAAACATCAGTATTAAAAATAATGGTGTAAATGCTATTACAGCAATGACTATAACACCGGTGTTAGATGGTGTTCCGGGTGCAGATATTTTTTGGACAGGAAGCTTAGCGCCAACAGCAACTACAGGTGTTATTATGAATTTGATCAACACTTCTGCCGGAGCGCATACCTATTCTTATAATATTTCTGGCGTTAGTGGTGGCGATGTTGTATCAAGCAATAACACTAAAAAGTTATTCTTTATTACACCTACAACTTATTTCGCGGGTCCGGTAAATCAAGGTTTTGTAAGTACTACTTTCCCTCCAACAAACTGGGCGTTATTTAATCTTGACAATGGCGTTAATACATTTACAAGAAGTACATTAGCGGGGGGGTATGGTTTAAGTGGTGAATCAATGTTATTCCAGGTAAATTCAATTACAAATGGAGATATTGATGAAATTTATTTACCACCAACTGATCTTACGGGAATTACAAATCCTGAATTAAGATTTGATATTTCGTATTGCCAGATCTCAGCATCTTCAAAAGATTCGTTAAAAGCTAAGATCTCAACAGACTGTGGAAACACCTGGACTACTATTTATTCAAACGGTGGAAGTACAATGGCTACAGCGCCAGTTAACGGTGCTACATTCTTTGTTCCAACAGCCGCACAATGGTCAACCACGGCTATACCTTTAGCAGCTTATGCAAATGCACCACAGGTATTAGTAAAATTTTGGGGTAAGAGTAATGTAGGTAATCGTTTGTTTTTAGATAATATTAATTTACAACAAACCAGTCCTTTATCAGTAAAAAACACAGAAGCTGTTAATTTAGAGTTTGAAATTTATCCAAATCCTGCAACTGATGAAGCAACTGTTTTTGTAAAAGCGGCTGTAAATGCAGAAGTAAAAATAAGTGTTATGAATTCGATAGGGCAATTAGTTTATAGTAACGATCATAAATTAAATATTGGATCAAATAATGTAAATTTTGATTGCAAAAATTTAGCAGCAGGTGTTTACATTATAACTTTACAATCTGAAAACAAAAAACAGACTAAAAAACTGATCATTTCAAAGTAAGGAATTTTAATTTTTTCTAAAAAAGGCTGCTTTCTTTAAAAAGCAGCCTTTTTTGTTTTTAGATTATTTAGATGAACCTCAAAAATGAGTTTTTTGAATGTTTAAAAGTGGCTAAATGCATGAATTAGCGGGCGAGTTGAAGCCCATAATGAAACTTTTGTTTTTAACACAATTCTGCTTGATATATTAAACGTGGATGATTATATTTGTTAGACTATTAATAACTAAATCAATTTAAAAATCATGAAAAAAAATCTACTAACATTTGGATTAATGATTGCAGGAGTTGTAGCTGTAGCTCAATCTCCACGTATGTCATTATACGAAGAGTTCACAGGAGAAACGTGTCCTCCGTGTGCATCTACTAACCCTGGTTTGAACTTACTTTTATTATCGCCAACAAACGTTACTAAAATAATTCCTCTTAAATGGCAGGTGCCAATTCCTTCGGCTCCAACTCCAACATGGTCTTTATATAAAACTAACCAAACAGAAATCGACTGGCGTTATAAATCAGTTGCAAATGGTGGTTACGGTTATGCTATCAGCTCTGCACCTTCAAGCAGAATTGACGGTCAAAATGCAACTGTTTTCGGTGCGATCTCTGATCATCCGGCTAACTTAACAAATGGAGTTATTACTACTGCATCTTCATACACATCTGCTTTTAATATTACAATGGCACGTGCATGGGATCCAACTTTTTCATCAGTTACATTAACAGTAAACATTACAGCTACTGCTGCTTTTACAGCAACAGGCTCTTTAATTTACCGTTTAGTTATGACTGAAAGAAATATTCAATTCGCAACACAACCAGGAACTAACGGTGAAACGTATTTCCAGGATGTAGCAGTTAAATCTTTCCCTTCTATTCAAGCGGGTACGCCAATGGCTTCTTCTTGGATCGTTGGACAAAACCAAACTTTTACAATTAACTGTGTATTACCTTCATACATCAGAGATAAATCTGAAGTTGCTTTTGTAGGTTTTATCCAGGATGATGGTAACAAAAAAGTAGCACAAGCTGCAATGGCTCAACCTGCTGCTTTAACTAACGATGCTAAAGCAATTACAGCTAACATTAATGCGGTAGTTTGTTCAACTACATTAATTCCAACGGTAACTGTTAAAAACATTGGTTCAAATGCAATTACTGCTTTTACAGTTTCTCCGGCATTAGATGCTGTTGTTGGCGCGAACGTAGTTTGGACTGGTAACTTAGCAGCTGGCGCTTCTACTACTATTCCAATGAACTTACTTACTACAACTGCGGGTTCTCATACTTACACTTATAACATTACTGCTGTAAGCGGTGGCGAAAACAACCTTGCTAACAATACGGCTAAAACAATTTTTGTTTGTTCACCAACTTATTTTGCTTTACCTGTAACTGAAGCATTTACTGGGGTAACTTTTCCTCCAACAAACTGGACAAGAGTAAATAACGATAATGGCCCAACTTGGTCAAGATTAGGAACTGTTGGTGCTTATGGTACTAACACAGGAGCTTCTAAATACGATTTCTACAACAATGGTGTAATCGGTGATGCTGATGATCTTTATTTGCCACCAACAGATCTTACTGCTATGACTGCGCCTGTATTAGGTTTTGATGTAGCTTATACTTATTATACTGCTTCTCCAAATAACGAAAATGATAAATTAGAAGTTAAAGCTTCAATTGATTGTGGTGCAAACTGGACAACTGTATTCAGCCAGGCTGGAACTGTTTTAGCTACTGCTCCATTAACAACTGCTGCTTTCATTCCAACTGCCACACAATGGAAATCAGTTTTGGTAAATATGTCAGCTTATGCTAGCAATCCAAATCTGTTAGTTAAATTTGTTGCAACATCTGATTATGGAAATAATATGTATGTTGATAATATCAACTTAACGCAAGCTAATCCAACTGCTATTAAAGCTAACGCTACAAACGAAGTAAGTTTTGAAGTGTATCCTAACCCAACTAAAGGTGAAACTAATTTAAACATCACTGCTGTTGTTGAAGGAAAAGCAAACGTTACAGTATTAAACGCTTTAGGACAAATTGTTTTAAACAAACAAGTTGACTTAAACGTAGGTGTTAATGCTATTCAATTAGATGCTACCCAATTTGCTAGCGGTTTATATAATGTAATGGTTGAATCAAAAAATGGTTCAATGGTTAAAAAATTAACTGTTACTAAATAATTTGTATTAATTAAAGCCTTGCCGGTTAAGGCTGGCAAGGCTTTTTAAAATTTAAAAAATGAAAAAATCTTTATTTATTTTAATTTCTCTTTTTTGTTTAAAAGGCCTTTCTCAAAACAGTATTTTAGTTACAAATATGGCAACATCTGCTACAGTTGCTGCTAATACTATTATTGAATCTAATACAACCCCAAACACAATAACAAGTATTGATTTTGATCTTACAAATACTAGTGCAAGTACAAAATCATACCATGTTGTTCGTCGCGATATTATGTTAAACGTAGTTGCTGCAACTTCAACAACTGCCGATGCGCATTTTTGCTTTGGTAGCCAGTGTTATGGTGCTGAGGTGGATACATCTTTAATGGCTTTAACTTTAAATTCAGGTCAAAGCGCTTCGCAGGTAATAGGTTCATATAATATTTTAACTACAGATCTTGCAGAAGCAACAGCTGTTGGTTACAGTTATGTAAAATATTGTTTTTATAACGTAGCTAATCATAACGACTCGTTAGAGTTTAGCATTAAATACAATGGTCCTTTAGGAGTTAATGAAGTGAGTGCAAACGTGCTTTCTTCTTTCGAATTATTTCCTAATCCTGCTACAGATGCAACGGTTATAAAAGTTAATTCGCAAAAAGCAACAAATGCTAAAGTGGTTATTTATAATGCTCTTGGCGCTGTTGTTTCAGAAAAGAATGTAAACATGGCAGAAGGAAAGAACAAGATCGATCTTAATGTAGATGGATTAAGCTCTGGAGTTTATTTTGCACAAATAAAAACCGCAAACAACTCTGTTACAAAAAAGTTGATCATAAAATAAATATTTTTTAAATTTTACTGTAAAACCCCGGAATTTTCCGGGGTTTTCTTATTTATAAGCAATGCTAAAAAATCCAATTTTTTTTAGTTTCTTTACACTTTAATTTAATACACTAAAATGGAATTATATTTAGACTCAGCCAACTTAAAAGAAATTGAAGAAGGTTTTAAATTAGGCTTCTTGAACGGTTTAACCACCACCCCAACTTTTATGCAAAAAGAAGGGATTACCGATATTGACGGCACAATTGTAAAGCTTAGTAAAATAGTTCCTGTGCTTCAGATCGAGGCCTTAGGAAATACAGCAGAAGAAGTTTTGGCTGAAGCTGAGCGCCAGATTAAACTGGGCCTTGACCCTAATAAAACAGTATTTAAGATCCCTGTATCATTAGAAGGTGTTCGTGCCTGTAAAATGCTGCGTGATAAAGGTTATTTAGTAAATGTACATTTGGTTTATACGCTTCAGCAAGCTTATATGGCTATGCAGGCAGGTGCTACTTATGTTTGCCCTTTAGTTGGCCGTTTACAGGATCAGGGTCATGATGCATTGGCTTTAGTTGAGCAATGCGTTGACGCGGTTGATATTTATGGTTACGATACAAAGATCATGTTCTCATCTGTTAGAACGGTTGAGCATGTGCGTAATGCCATTAATATTGGCGTACACACTATTACTGTACCACTAAAAATATTAAAACAATTAACTGAAAATAATTTTACAACCGTTGGTACCGATCAGTTTATTATGGATACCCGCTTAATGATGGTAAAAGTAAAAGAAGCTATCAATGGTGTTAATCCTATAGTTTCAGAAGACACTAACATTACTGATGCTATTATTAAATTAACTGAATTTAATTTTGGTGCTATAACAGTAGTTAAAAAAGATGGCAGCATTAAAGGTGTATTTACCGATGGAAGCCTTCGTAAATTATTAGGTGATAAAGGCCGCGACATCTTATCTAAAAAATTAAGCGATCTTGAATACCGCGAACCAATTACTATTGATGGCAACGTTTTATTAAATGAAGCTAATCTATTATTTAAGAAAACAAATGTAGATACAATAGTTGTTACCGATGGCGGAAAACCTGTTGGTATGTTGGATATCCAGGATTTAAAATCTTAATCTAAAATAACAAGCCCTGAAAAGGGCTTTTTTTTATGGAAGAAATTGAAAATAAATACGCATACATTGGTGGCAAATTTGTTACACCTGTACGTGAACTACGAAATAAATTAAGCAGAATAAAAGCATTTATTTTTGATTGGGATGGTGTTTTTAATAACGGGCAAAAGATAGATGGTGGCAGTAGTAATTTTAGTGAAGTAGATAGCATGGGAACTAATTTACTGCGCTATTCTCATTATATGCGGCACGATAAATTGCCTTTAATTGCTATTATTAGTGGTGAGAAGAACGATACAGCTTTTTATTTTTGTAAACGCGAAGCTTTTCATTATTCATTTTCAAAAGCAGCCGATAAAATAACGGCGCTTAATTTTATTTGCGAAAAAGAAAATATTAAGCCCGAAGAAATAGCTTATTTTTTCGACGATGTGCTGGATCTCTCTATTGCTGAGGTGTGTGGCCTGCGCATAATGGTAAACCAAAAATCAAATCCTTTGTTTGCCGATTATTGTGTTAAAAATAATTTGGTTGATTATTTATCCTCTTCATCAGGCGGTGATTTTGCTGTGCGCGAAACTACAGAGCTTTTAATTGGCTTAAACGATAATTATGATGCTGTAATCACAGAGCGTAAAAATTATTCTCCTGCTTATGCAAAGTACATTGCAGAAAAAAGAAAAATTACAACGCAGTATTTTTCTTTAGAAGATAAGACCGTAAAAGCGTTTAATTTTTAAATTTAAAAGTCACTTTTTTATATTATGTGGGCGCCCGAGCGGGCTTTACGCTCCAATCTTTTTAGCTGAAAAAGCTAAAAAGGATTTCCGCTGCAATCCCTGGCGCAGGTTCCGGATCTTGCGCCAGGGATGCGAAAGGTTTAGCTCTTTTGCCTGTTAAGGCAAAAAGCCGTAGCGAAGCGGAGCCTGTAGCAGCCCGTTAAGGCGCCCAAAATAATTTTGATTTTTTTGTTTCATGTCATGCTGACGAAAGGAAGCATCTCGTTTTTAGATCCCTGGTTCCTCGGGATGACAGTTTAATTTTAAATTAATTCAAATTGCATTTTACTTAGTTTGTGATACAAACCATTTTCGTTTTGAATTAATTGTTGGTGCGGACCAACTTCCTGTACTGCGCCATTTTGAAGAACAACAATTTTATCGGCGTTTCTTATTGTTGCCAACCTATGCGCTATTACAATGCTGGTACGACCTACCATTAATTTATCCAAAGCTTCCTGTACCAAATGTTCGCTTTCGCTATCTAAACTACTTGTTGCTTCATCTAAAATTAAAATGCTCGGGTCTTTTAAAACCGCACGGGCAATAGCAATACGTTGTCTTTGTCCGCCACTAAGCTGTATACCTCTTTCACCTACAAGCGTTGCAAATTTATCAGGAAAAGATTCTATAAAATTATATGCGTTGGCTTTTCGCGCAGCTTCTTCAATCTCTGCATCTGTTGCGTTAGGTTTTCCGTATGCAATATTATCTTTAATAGTTCCCGCAAATAAAATTACATCTTGCGGTACTAAGGCAATTTTTTTTCTTAATTCGGTAAGCGACATCGAGCGTGAATCAATACCGTCAATTACAATGCTTCCACCTGTTGGGTCATAAAAACGTAATATTAAAGAAGCAATAGTTGTTTTACCTGAACCGCTGGACCCTACGAGGGCAACAGTTTCGCCGGCATTTGCTTTAAAAGAAACATTATTTAATACTTTAAAATCGGGACGGGAAGGGTAGTTAAATAAAACCGAATTAAATTCAATTTCACCTTTTGTTTGTTTGGCAACAACATTATCTTTCAAAAATTCTATGTTCTCAATATCACCATCAATTAATTCAAACACCCTGTCGGTGGCACCCAGTGCGCGTTGTATGGATGCGATCTGTTCGGGCAAACCCCCTAAAGAGCCTGCAACAAATAAGGATAACATCATAAAAGTTCCAAAATCTTCGGCCGTTATTGTTCCATCTACTTTTAAAGCAAACAACATTTGCCATAAAATAAAAAAGATAGATCCAAAAACAAACACCATTACAAATGAAAAGAACAAACCTCTGAAAATGCCATATTTTAAACCAAACTCGCGAATGGTATCTGAGATCTTATCGTATTTATTTATTTCATATTCTTCGTTGGTAAATGTTTTTACGTTTGTAATACCGGTTAATGCTTCGCCAACAACAACATTTGATTCTGCAATTTTTTCCTGGTACGTTTTTGAAAATTTTCTTATTTTTTTTGAAAATAAAATTGCCGCAACTGTTAGTGGTGGAATGATAAAAAGAAACCATTTTGTAATGGCCCATTCGGTAGTGCAGATCAAAAGGATTAAACCGCCAACGCCAACAATTGTTTGACGAATTAATTCTGCAATATTTATTGTAAACGCATCAGAGATAACGGTAATATCTGTTGCCATTCTACTGCTTAATTCTGCCACCTGGTTCTTCGAAAAAAAGCTCATGGGCATTTGTATCAAACGCTTAAATGTATCTTGCCGAAGGGCTTTTAAAACGTTTTCGGTAACCTGCGCAAATAAATAAACGCGACCAAAAGAAAAGGCCGCCTGAACCAATAAAATAATTAATAATACAAGGCCAATCTGCATTAACTCACCACTTACCTGTGGGGCCGGTTTTGTATTTTCGGCTAAATAACCAAGCATTTGCCCCGATTTCATTGGAAAAATAAGGCCCACACCAGCGCTGCCAACTAAAAAGAACATACCAAGTATAAATTTCCACTTGTGCTTGCCTAAATAGCCAAAAAGGCGCATGGAGCGCTTAAAATTAGCTAATGTCAATTTTGCCTTTGGAAGATCGTCTGTCTCACTATTACTGGGGCCTGCGCCCCTGCGCTCTTGCTTTGCCATAAAAACTGTAAAATTAATGTATAAAATGGCTTATCTTGTCATTAAATTGTAATTAAATGAGGTAAAAATCAGCCAATTTTTAAATAAAGTTTGTCGGAACAAAAATTACCTCTATATTTGCACTCCATTTTTAAAAGTAAATAACAATAAATATTTAATATCATGAAAAGGACCTTTCAACCATCGCAACGTAAAAGAAAAAACAAACATGGATTCAGAGAGCGCATGGCATCAGCAAACGGTCGCCGTGTTATAGCAGCAAGACGTTCACGTGGACGTAAAAAACTGACTGTTAGCAGCGAAAAAACTCATAAATAAGCTATTTTTCTTTCAATATTTGAAAAAGCTGTTTGGTACGCCCAAACGGCTTTTTTATTGAAATTTATTTACCTATAATTGAATATGGATTTAACTCAACTATTTAAGCCAAAGTATAAAAGAATTAACGACCCTTTTTTTAAACGTTTAAGTTCTTCGGTGTTAGGCGGAAATATGTTATTAGATGGTAATATATTTTTGATGGATCATGCTATTAAAAATATGCCCGAAAACAGCTGCGTTTTTGAAATTGGATGTTTTGGCGGCCATTCTTCAGTTGGACTTCTTCATCTTATTAAAAAGCATAAGCGTAGTGCAGATCTTTATGCTTGTGATTGCTGGGTTTACGAGGGGTTTAATGATCACACCGGAAAAATTGAGGATCATTTTGATGGCTATACATCACTAAAAAGAGAAGATTTTATGAATTATGTAAAAGCCAATTACCAGGAAGCTGTGAAATTATTTCACCCTGAAAAATTGCCTTATACCGTTGCTTTAACTTCTGACGAATTTTTTAATCGCATTAATAATAAAAACGAATGTATTGACCTGTTTGACAGAAAGGTAAAATTACCGGCTATTGGTTTTGCATATATTGATGGGGGGCATAGCTATGAACAATGTAAGAAAGACTTTATTAATATAGATAAGCATTTGATCAATAAAGGTTTTGTTTTGTTTGATGATTCTTCCAAAAAAATGAAATTCGGTTCTGCATTATTTATAAAAGAAATGATGGAAAATCCGGGGTATGAATTAATTGACCAGAATCCTAATTTTTTGTTTAAGAAACGTTGATCTTATCAGCCAAGAAACCGGTTTTTTTATGCTTGAAAAATGATATTTTTGCCTAAAATAGCACTTTTTGCACCCTAAATTGTTAATAAAGTTTTGAATCTCAAACAAAAGACCTATATTTGCAGTCCTTTTTAAAAAGAGGTATGGGTAAGAGTGAGTATGTTATACAGTTTGGAGGGTTACCCGTTGGTTTACACGAATATGAATTCAAAGTAAACGACACGTTCTTTAGTAGAATTGAAAATAGTGAAGTGCAAAGTGGCGATATAGACGTTACAGCAATACTAACAAAACAAAATCATTTGTTGCAAATGACTTTTAATTTTGAAGGTACTGTAAAGACTGATTGCGACAGGTGTTTAAAAGGATTTGATTTTCCTATTGAAGGAGAAGAGAACCTGGTAATTAAATTCGGAAATCCGGAAGAAAGCAATGACGAAATTTTAGTTATTGAAGAAGGAGATGAAGAATTTGATATTGCACACTATTTATACGAATACATTATTTTGGCAATTCCTGCGCGCCGTGTACCATGCGAACTTGATGAAGAGGAGTTCATATGCGATTACGAAACAAAGGATAAGCTGGAGAGTTTAACTTCCGATTCGGATGAAGAGGAAAATAAAAATAACCCTTTATGGGAGCAACTAAATAAATTAAAAAAGATCAACAAAAATTAAAATAAGAAATCATGCCAAATCCAAAACGAAAACTATCCCGTTCACGCAGAGACTCACGTCGTGCAACATACAAAGCTACTGCAATGACAATCTCAAAAGATTCAACTACTGGCGAGGCGCACTTAATGCACCGTGCACACTGGTTTGAAGGAAAACTTTACTATAAAGGTAAAGTAGTTATGGAAAAAGCATAAGCATAACATTTTATATATTTTTTAAAAAGCAGGTAACTATTACCTGCTTTTTATATTTTTACCATACAGTAACTCCTTCAAAATTTTATGAACTTAAAAGCACTCTTTTTTCGGATACTTAATTTTGGAGTGCGGGATGATCAATCTTTTCATGACAGAAGGCGTGTTAAAAGCGTTAATCTCTTAAACCTTATAGTTATCTTCTTTTTATTGATCGGCTTAACCAACTGGTTTTATATAAAAGCTGGTTTCCCTGTAAAAATAGAACTGCTGTTTATGGCAACAGCATTAATATCTATTTATTTAAGTTATAAAAAATACGTAAACATTGCCTTTGCTTTATTTACAGTGTATGTTAACTGCTCTTTATTTTTTATTGGCGAATATTATCCATCCGAAACCGGCACATATCTTTTTTATTTTCCGGCAATAGTAAGTATCGTTTTATTAAATAATCCTTCGCGAATTGATAAATGTTCGATTTTTCATTTTTCAGTATGTGCTTTATCCTTCACTTTAAATTTGGTAATGGATAATCCGGGGAGGCAGATAAAAACCCTTGACGCATCGCAGTTGCAAGTACTATGGCATTACAATGTTTTTCTTTCAGTTTTTCTTACAGGGTTGTTAACTTTTTTATTGAACAAAACTATTTTTAATCAAAACAAAGAGATCCTTAATCAAATAGATGACATTAAAAAAACCAAAGAAGAAGTAAACGTTTCTTTAAAAGAAAAAGAAGTATTGCTCGCAGAATTGCATCACCGCGTAAAAAATAATTTAGCTATTATTTCGGGCCTTTTAAATTTGCAGGAAGACGCTGTAAATAATGCCGAGGCAAAACAAATTATAAGCGAAACTAAAGCACGTATAATGAGCATGGCCCTGGTACATAAAATGCTTTTTAAAAACCCGGAGTTTAAAACCATTAATTTTGGTAAGTATTCTTCCGAATTAATAAACGAGCTTTTTAACTCTTATAATCTTTTAGAAGAAGTGCAGATCAAAGAAGAATACGAAGCAATTAACCTGTCAATTAATACATGTATCCCATTGGGGCTTATTTTAAACGAAATTGTAACAAACAGTATTAAATACGGGCTTAACAATGATGATACCAAGGGTAAACAGTTTTCGGTAAGCATTAAAAATGCCAATAATGGGGTTTTACTCACTGTAAAAGACTCGGGTTTAGGCTTTAATAAAGATTTTAATACTGATTTGGAAACCAGTTCTTTAGGTATTGTTTTGATCCGCTCTTTAACCGAACAAATTGATGGAAAAGTGCATTTTTCCAATAGTAACGGCGCTAAAATTGAGATTAATTTTCCCAACAATTAATTTATTAATAAATCGCCTTTTTCAGGTGATTTTAAGCATATAAAATTGTATTATTGTAATTTGTTAAAATTTCGATTTGACGATATAATTATATGAAAATTGGCTTTGATATTTTAGGTGGTGATTTTGCTCCGAACAATTGTTTGGATGGTGCTATTCTGGCATTAAAAGAACTTCCCTCGCACGCACGACTTGTTTTAATTGGCGATAGTAATATGGCCAAAGAATATTTTAAAAAGCATAATGTAGATGCTGATAGTTTTGATTACGTTCATACAACTGAGGTAATTGAAATGGCTGAGCACCCTACAAAAGCTTTTTCGCAAAAACCAAACAGCACGATTAATTTAGGTTTTAAATTATTAAAAGAAGCCCAGCTGGATGCTTTTATCAGCGCAGGTAATACTGGTGCCATGCTTGTGGGCTCTATGTTCACTGTTAAGGCTGTGCCGGGTGTTATTCGTCCCTGCATCACTTCCATTTTGCCAAAAGAAAACGGCGGTTTTGGATTGTTATTAGATGTTGGCACTAATGCAGATTGCAAGCCAGATGTGCTTTATCAATTTGGTATCTTAGGATCCATTCTTGCAAAAGAGATCTACAAAATAAACAATCCAAGAGTAGGTTTGTTAAATATTGGCGAAGAACCGGAAAAAGGAAATTTAGTATCACAGGCTACACACTCGCTAATGAAAGATTCTAAAGATTTTAATTTTGTTGGAAATATAGAAGGCGGCGATCTTTTTAAAGATTCTGCGGACGTTGTTGTGTGTGAAGGTTTTGTTGGAAACGTAGTGCTCAAAATGGCAGAAGCGTTTTATACTGTAACTAAAAAATTAAAAGTATCGCACGAATATTTTGATAAATTTAATTATGAATTATACGGTGGAACACCAATTTTAGGAATAAACTCTAACGTAATTATTTGCCATGGCATTTCAACCCCTTTAGCTTTTAAAAATTCTTTAATATTAGCAAAAGACCTTGTAGATGTTAAGTTAACAGAAAAAATACAACAAACGTTTCAATAAATGATCAGAGCCGCCATAACAGCAGTAGCAGGATTTTTACCAGATAACATTGTAACCAATGCCGACCTTGAAAAAATAATCGACACTACTGATGAATGGATCACAACGCGCACGGGTATTAAGCAACGTCATTTAGAGAATAACCCTAATAAAGCTACTTCCGATATGGGAGCCGAAGCCGTAAAATTATTATGTAAAAAACGCGGCATTGATCCCAACGAGATAGATCTTTTAATTTGCGCAACCGTTACACCTGATATGGTTTTTCCGGCTACAGCAAATCTTATTGCAGCAAAAATTGGCGCAAAAAACACCTGGAGCTTTGATCTTGGTGCAGCTTGCTCTGGTTTTATTTATGCACTTACAACAGGCACTCAATTTATTGAATCTGGCCGCTACAAAAAAGTTGTAGTAGTTGGTGCAGATATGATGAGCCGCATTATTGATTATACTGATAGAACAACCTGCGTGATCTTTGGAGATGGTGCAGGCGCTGTTTTATTAGAGCCGACTACAGAAGATGTTGGTATAAAAGATTTTATTTTACATGCAGACGGCAACGGCTGCACGCATTTACATATGAAAGCCGGTGGATCGTTAAGACCTGCAAGCCACGAAACGGTTGATAATAAAATGCATTTTGTGTACCAGGAAGGTCAGGCTGTTTTTAAACACGCCGTGTATAATATGGCTGAGGTGAGTGCAAAAATAATGGAGAAGAACAATCTTACTGATAAAGATGTTACCTGGTTAGCCGCGCACCAGGCCAATAAACGCATTATAGATGCTACTGCCCAACGTATGGGTGTTAGTTCAGATAAAGTAATGATGAACATTGAGCGTTATGGTAATACAACGGCTGGCACTATACCGCTTTTACTTTGGGATTACGAAAAACAGCTTAAAAAAGGCGACAATATTATTTTAGCTGCATTTGGTGGTGGTTTTACCTGGGGTGCCGTGTATTTAAAATGGGCCTATGATGGCAGTAAATCAGGAAAGTAAAATCACTTTGCAGGTAATTTTTTTACCATCTTATCATCCTTAAATAAAACTTTCTCGGCAATATTTCCTATTGAATCGTAATACGACCAAACACTGTCGCGCACATCATTCTTATAAATACCAGTATATCTTATTTTGCCGTTTTCATAATAACTAACGTTTATGCCATGGCGAAGCCCTTTATCAAAATGTAATTCGCTCCAGGGTATACCTGTTGGGTAAAAAGACACCCACTGGCCGTGACGTTTTCCAAAACGAAAAGTGCCTTTAAACTTAGTAATACCACCGTCATATTTATCTACGTACTCCCCGGTATAATTACTATCCGGTGGCAGGATCAATAATGGATTTTTTGCTTTTAAAGAATCAACAACAATTTTTTGCTGCACTTTTGAAATAGAGTCGGCAACATGGCTTTTAACTTCCGGATTTTCAACCTCTGTTTTAGTATTGCAGGAAACAATGATCAAAATAGATAAAAATATAAGTACTGTTTTTTTCATTTGTTTAATATTAATTTTTTCGTTCAATAGCATAAATAAGTAATCGCTCTAAACTATCGCGAGCATCGTTCTTTGGTAAGTTTGCCAATACACTTAGCGCTTGGTTCTTATACTCATGCATTATTTTGTTAGCATAAGCAATACCACCTTTTTCTATTACAAAATCAATAACAATTTTTACCTGTTCGCTTTCTTCGTTATGATTTTTAATGATATTTATTATTTTTCGTTTCTCTAACCAACTGCAATTATTTAAAGCGTAAATTAAAGGCAAGGTCATTTTTTTCTCTTTCACATCAATACCGGTTGGCTTGCCTATCTGATCATCGTTTCCGTAATCAAAAAGATCATCTTTTATTTGAAAGGCAATACCGGTTAAAGTACCAAACTCTTTTGCCAGCTCGATCATTTTTTTATCATCACTTACCGAAGCCGTGCCTGCCGCACAACAAGCTGCAATTAAAGTTGCTGTTTTTTTAGTGATGATCTCAAAATAAATTTCTTCCGAAATATCCAGCCTGCGGGCTTTTTCTATTTGCAATAATTCACCCTCGCTCATTTCGCGAACAGCATTACTTACAATTTTTAATAAATGAAAATCATTATTATCTAACGAAAGCAATAAACCTTTTGATAATAAAAAATCACCAATTAAAACGGCAATCTTATTTTTAAATAAAGCATTTACACTAAAAAATCCACGGCGCTCGTTACTGTCATCCACAACATCATCGTGTACCAAAGTAGCCGTATGTAATAATTCAATAAGCGCTGCTGCGCGATAAGTGCTTTCATTAATAGTGCCGGTATTTTGCGCACTCAAAAAAACAAACAACGGACGGATCTGTTTCCCTTTTCGTTTTACAATGTAATTAGTGATCTTATCTAAAAGAGGTACAGTACTTTTCATAGCGTCTTTGAACTTTTCTTCAAAGGCCAGCATATGTTCTGCTACCGGTTGTTTTATTTCGTTTATTGCTTTAGACACAATGGTCTTAAATTTAAACTTTTTATTTTAATTGTTCCATGGCCAGCTTGTTTTTATTTGCCAACTGGCCGCAGGCAGCGTCAATATCCTTACCACGGCTATGACGAACGTTACATATAATGCCATTTTTTTCCAAATGATCGGTAAAAGCCTTTAAACGCTCTCTTGTGGTTTGTTTAAACTCACCATCATCAATTGGGTTGTATTCAATAATATTTACTTTGCTTTTTACCTTTTTGCAAAAATTTACAAGATCCTGTGCATCGGCAATAGAATCGTTATAATCTTTAAAGGCTATATATTCAAAGGTTGGGCGTGTGCCCGTTTTATCAATAAAGTAATTTAAAGAGCCCGCTAAATTCTCTAACGAATTGGTTTCGTTAATGGGCATAATGTGATTGCGTTTTTCATCACTTGCAGCGTGCAACGATAAAGCCAAATGAAATTTTACATTATCATCTGCCAGTTTGGTGATCATCTTTGCAACGCCTGCTGTTGAAACAGTAATGCGCTTAGCAGCCATGCCAAGGCCTTGCGGACTGGTTATTTTATCTACAGATTTTAATACTTCAGCATAATTCAATAACGGTTCGCCCATACCCATGTAAACAATATTGGTTAAAGGCGAATTGTATTTTTCCAGCGCAGTGTTCTTCACTAAAACAACCTGGTCGTAAATTTCATCTGCATTTAAATTACGCATGCGTTTTAATTTACCGGTTGCGCAAAATTTACAGGTTAAGCTGCAACCCACCTGAGATGAGATACAAGCTGTAAAACGTGTTTGATGAGGTATTAAAACACTTTCAACAACATAATTATCGTGCAGGCGCATAGCACATTTAATAGTTTTGTCAGAGCTTATCTGCAATTCACTTATCTGAACATTATTAATTGCAAAATTGGTATTTAAATAATCTCGTAAATTTTTTGAAAGGTTCGACATACTGTCGAAATTTGTAACGCTTTTTGCCCACAACCAGTCATACACCTGCTTTGCCCTAAAAGCGGGTTCGTTGATCTCTTTAAAAAGATCAGTTAACTGTTCAACCGATAAAGCCCTTATGTCTTTTTTTGCCATTAATTAAGAATACAAAGATACCATAGAAACTTATAAATAACTAACTTTACCCGATGCGATTTTTAGGGGCAAATAAGATCTTTGATGGAAGGCAGTATCTACCTGAAGGCTCTGTATTGGTTGTTGACAGCCAAAATAAGTTAAAAGAGATCGTTCCTGCAGCTTTTGAAATACAAGATAAGCTGGAGTTTTTTGATGGTATTATTACACCCGGTTTTGTGAATGCACATTGCCATTTAGAGTTGAGCCATTTAAAAGGCAAGATCTCAAAACACACCGGTATACCTGGCTTTGGCAAGCAGGTCATCATGCAGCGAATGACGGGCGGTTTTACGAAGGAACACATTCACGAAAAAGCATTTGAAGCAGATGCTGAAATGTGGAAGAAAGGTATTGTTGCTGTTGGTGATATTAGTAATGCTGACGATAGTTTTAAAACAAAGCAAAATTCAAAAATAAAATACCACACATTTGTTGAGATCCTGGGTTTAAATCCTGCAAATGAAAATATGATGTTTGAACTGGGATTGCCTTTCTTAAACTTATTACAATCGCTTGGGTTAAATGGAAGTCTTGCGCCTCATGCGCCATATAGCACATCATTAGAGTTAATAAAGCGTATTGCAAAATATGATCGCGAAAATAATTTACCCTTATCTATTCATAACCAGGAAACAGAAGAAGAAACAAAATTCTTTTTAGGAAAACAAAATGATTTTAAAGGTTTATATGAGTTTTTAAAAGCAGATATTTCGTGGTTTAAAGCACCCCGCGTTTCAAGTTTAGAATATTATTTAAAAGCTTTTCAGGATCAAAAAATAGTGCTGGTGCACAATACTTTTTCTACAAAAGAAGATATTGAAATGGCTGCAAATAAAAATTGTTTTTTCTGTTTTTGCCCGAATGCAAATTTATATATCGAAAGTAAATTACCCGATTACACTTTATTTAAAGAACACGTAAATACACTTTGTCTTGGCACAGATAGCCTTGCAAGCAACGATGATCTTGATCTTATTGCCGAAGCAAATGTGATCTTGAAAAATTCAAATACATTTTCTGTTGAAGTTATTTTACAAATGATGACATTTAATAACGCATCTGCAATAAATTTAGAGAATGAATTTGGAAGTTTAATACCTGGCAAGAACGCAGGATTAAACCTTGTGGAAATTGAGAATGGTCAGTTAAATTTTATCAATAAAATAATTTAAATAATGTTTTAAAGATTGTCAATTGTCAATCTTAAATTTGTAAATCATATCTTATGTTGTATTTAAAATCGTTTATATTCAATCCTTTTCAGCAAAACACCTATTTGTTGTATGATGATAAAGGAGCCGCTTTTATTGTCGATCCGGGAAATTCTTCTTCTTCAGAAAATACGACACTCAAAAATTTTATCGAAGAAAAAAAATTAAACCTTACACGCTTGCTTTTAACACACGCGCATATAGATCATATTCTTGGTAATAAATTTATTTTTGATACGTATGGCCTCTTACCTGAATCACACAAAGAAGAAGTTTTTTTTATTGAGCGCTTACCGCAAACAGCCAACATGTATGGTGTTCCATTTGAAGAATCTCCTTTTCCGGAAAAGTATATTGAACCCGGCGATAAAATTGTTTTGGGGCAATATGAATTCGAAACACTTTTTACACCGGGTCATTCACCGGGCAGTATCTCTTTTTATAATAAAGAAAATAAATTGTTAATTAGCGGCGATGTTCTTTTTCAACGTAGTATTGGCCGTACTGATCTTCCCAAAGGCAATCATGAAACGCTTTTGCGGTCCATCCGCGAAAAATTATTTGTTTTGCCGGATGATGTAAAAGTGTATAGTGGCCACGGGCCTGCCACCACTATTGGCTATGAAAAGCTTAATAATCCGTTTTTAAATTAGAAATTTCATTTTGCAGCTACGCAGCTTTAATACGTTTTGCCACAGATTTCACAAAGTCGCACAGATTCAAAATCTTTTTAATCAGCAAAATCTGTAGCTAAAGTGTAATGCAGACGCCAGATATAAAGATTATCTGCCATTTACAAAGTTTCACAATATAAAATTAGCCTCTAAACTAATATTCTGTTTATCTTTGTATTATCAGAAAAACCGCACTCATATTTGCACTTTTTTATGGCCTCGGCCTTTTAGCCCAGGAACCAATTCTTATCCCTGGAGATCCTCCGTATGACAGAAAAGAAGAGATCCTGCATGATGGTAAACGTTATCGTAAATACAATAATTATTTAACCATTGGCGCCTCGTTCTTTAATTCAAGCCTGAGGGCGGAAATGCAACAAGGTATTGGGCTGGATTTTCATTTTCATATTCGCCGCCAGTATTTTCAGGCAGGTTTTGGAATTAGCGGTGATAAAGCTCTTGAAAATAATCACTCGCAACTTAAATTCGGTTACGGTTACCGCAAAGAAACTACAAAATATAATTTCGCTGCATTTGCCGGTCCAACTCTTTTTTATGGCGTGTATGGTGTGCTTGATACAGGTAACACATACAAGCCTGAATTTTACCAGGGCGTTGGCGGTTATGGTTGTGTACAAATAGCTACAAAATTGGTTTATGATATTGGTATTGGTGCCGAATTGTTTGGCGAAGTAAATCATAAACAAAGCCTCGTAGGCATTCGTTTCTTCTTGTTTTTTTCCGGCGCATATCGCGGCGCAAAAAGAAATTATAACCCTCACGTTAGACCCGAGCCCAAAAAATGATCGATTTTATTATCGTTGGAAGAGGCCTTGCAGCAAGCGTTATAGCACACACGCTTTATGAAAACAAGATCTCTTTTAAAATTATTGGCGATCCCCATCTTAGCAATTGTTCTAATGCCGCAGCCGGTATTTGGAATCCTATTGTTTTTAAACGCATGACAAAAAGCTGGTTGGCTGATGAAATAATTCCTTACCTGAATAAATTTTATAGCAACGTAGAAAGCAGAGTAGATAAAAAACTGATCACTCAGCGTACTATCATAAAACCATTTGTTGAAGAGCAGGAAAAAAATCTCTGGCTAAAAAAAGCGAACTCAGAATTAAATGATTTTTTAGATGAAACAATTCACGAAGCTAATTCTGCTGAACTCGAAAACTGTAAAGTTTCAGGTCAGTTCGGGCTCGTAAAGCAAAGTGGTAATTTAAATGTGCCTGAATTTTTAAAAGCAACAGATGTTTTTTTTAAAGAACATTTAATTAATGAAGTGTTTGATCATTCACAGCTAAAATTAAGTAACGAAACCGTTTCTTATAAAAGTACAGTTGCAAAACATATTATTTTTTGCGAAGGTTATCTTGTAAAAGATAATCCATTCTTTAATTGGATCCCGCTTAAGCCTGCAAAGGGAGAAACGCTTGAAATTTCGGCCCCAGAACTAAAAATTAAAAACCATATTTTAAATAAGAACGGCTTTTTAATGCAGTTGCCAAATGGCAATTATAAGCTTGGTGCTACTTATGAATGGAGCGATCTTACAGAGGAAAAAACCAAAAAAGGTTTAGAAGAATTGGAGCAAAAACTGAACCAAATGATCTCTTGTAATTATGAGATCACTGCTCACCAGGCGGGTGTGCGCCCATCTTCACTTGACAGGCGGCCAATTATTGGGGAACACCCCGGCTATAAGAACCTCTTTATTTTTAACGGTTTAGGCACAAAAGGCGTGATGTTAGCACCTTATTTCGCAAAAAAGTTCGTAAATTTCTACTTGCAAAAAGAAGTATTGCCAACGGACGTGAATGTAGGCCGCTTCTATTCATTGTATGCAAGTAAAAAAACATAAATTAAGATTGATTGGCAGGCGGGAGTTTGTTGATTTTCCTTTATTAGGTGTTTTTAATATCGAAGCCAAAATAGATACCGGCGCTTATACATCTTCTATTCATTGCGAAGAGATATTTACAAAAATTGAGAACGAAAAAACCGTATTATATTTTACAGTGGTAAATGATGGTCATAAAATGCAACGCTTTGAAGATTTTTCTCAAAAGAAAATAAAAAACTCTTTTGGCGAAATGGAAGAACGTTACATTATAAAAACCGTTGTTAAGATCGGCAAAAAAAAGATCGCATCTACCGTTTCACTTTCCGACCGTGGTAATATGCGTTACCCTGTTTTAATCGGCCGCCGCTTGGTAAAAGGTAAATTTATTATCGATGCCAATCAAATTCATACCGGCGGAAAAAAAATAAAAGAAGTATTTATTAAACTAACTCAAACAAATAAATTATAGATATGAGGATCGCGATATTATCACGTAACAAAAATTTATATTCTACAAAACGCCTGATAGAAGCGGCGGAAAAACGCGGACACGAAGTAATGTTATTAGACCACATGAAATGTGTTTTGGTAATTGAACAAGGCAGGCCACATATTTATTTTAATGGTAAAGAAGTAAAAGATGTAAACGCTGTAATTCCACGTATTGGTGCGTCTGCAACATTTTACGGTTCTGCAGTTGTGCGCCAGTTTGAAATGATGAAAATATTTACCGCGGTAGAATCTCAGGCACTTGTTCGCTCCCGCGATAAGCTGCGCAGCTTGCAGATATTAGCGCGCGCCGGGCTGGGAATTCCAAAAACAGGCTTTGCGTCTTCGCCAAAAGATAAAGATATTGATAACGTTATTGAAAGTGTTGGTGGCGCACCATGCGTAATAAAGCTTTTAGAAGGCACACAAGGTATTGGTGTTATTTTAGCCGAGAATCAAAAAGCGGCAAAAAGTGTATTAGAGGCTTTTATGAAATTAAAAGCAAATATGTTGGTGCAGGAATTTATTAAAGAAGCAAAAGGCGCCGATCTGCGTGTGTTTGTTGTAGACGGGCAAATTGTTGGTGCTATGAAACGCCAGGCAAAAGCAGGCGAGTTTAGAAGTAATTTACACCGCGGTGGTTCTGCAAAAGTTATTACATTAACAGATGACGAAAGAGCAACAGCAATAAAAGCTGCAAAAAAATTAGGATTAGGAATTGCAGGCGTTGATCTTTTACAATCAAAACGTGGCCCATTGGTAATGGAAGTAAATTCATCTCCGGGCCTTGAAGGCATTGAAGGTGCAACTGGTGTTGATATTGCCGGAAAAATAATTGAGTACGTAGAGCGTAACGAATTTAGTAAACCGGGAGAGTAATTTAAATGGCACAAAAAACAATAACTATAAACGGGCAAAAAATTGAACCTGGAGAAAATAAAACGGTGATCTTGAATTCGTATGAATTACATACAAAAACAAAGATCGAAATTCCTGTTCATGTTATTCATTCAAAAAACCCCGGCCCTTCTATTTTATTATGCGCCGGCATGCACGGCGAAGAAACAAATGGTATTGAAATTATTCGCAAAGTGATTTCGCGCGATGAAGTTGAGAATTTAAAATGCGGAACATTGGTTGCCATTCCTGTAATTAATGTTGTTTCGTTTTTATATGGTAGCCGCGATCTGCCCGATGGCCGTGATCTTAACCGTTGTTTTCCCGGAACAAAAAGCGGATCCTTAGGAAGTCGTATTGCTTACGATCTTATGAAACACATTGTCCCGATCATTGATTTTGGATTTGACTTTCATACAGGTGGCGCCAAAATAAATAATTACCCGCAATTGCGTTGTGTATTTGATTTCCCGGATAATGTGGCTTTGGCTGAACGTTTCTCAACGTCTTTGATCATTGACAGTTCTTATCGCGATGGCACTTTTAGAAAGGAGGCTTCAAAAAAAGGCAAGCCAATTTTAGTATATGAAGGCGGAGAGAGTATGCGTTTTGATTACCTGGCAATTAACGAGGGTGTTAACGGTTGTTTGCGTTTAATGCAATCTTATGACATGATCGATTTTGACCTGCCACAAAATCATTCTGTAAAAATTAAAGACGATACCTGGGTACGCGCCAATAGCAGCGGCCTTTTTCATATGAATGCAAATAACGGCGCTCACGTGCGTAAAGGCGATCTTTTAGGCGTTATTTGTAATCCTTTTGGCGAAGCCGAAGATAAAATTTACAGCCCTACAAACGGTTATATTGTGGGAATTAACAATCAGCCTGTGGTAAACCAGGGCGATGCTTTAATTCATTTGGGCATTGATGAAGATTGATTTAATGATTAACTTTACAGCATGAATAGCAGAGTAGATCTTGGTGATATTTTAATTGCAGCTTTTGTTGCTGTCATTTTTATTACAGGCGCAATTGTTGTATTTAGATTTATGAGGAGGAAAAATTAAGATGGGAACTGATCAGTTTATATTATTTTTAAATTTAGGTGGTGGTGAAGTAGTAATTATTTTATTTGTGATACTGCTTTTATTTGGTGGTAAAGGCATTCCAAGTATTGCAAAAACATTAGGGAAAGGTATTCGTGAGTTTAAAGATGCTACCAGCGGTATTCAAAAAGATATTCAAAATAGTACCAGCGGCCTTACAGACCAGGTTAACGAACACATCCAGGAAGTTAAAAAGGAAATAGAAAAAGAATAAAAATTTTAGAGATGAAGGTTATTTTTTATGCATTCATCTTTTTCATTTCCGGATCGATCTGCTCTCAAACACCTCAAAAAATAAAATTCCAAAAAAATTCTACGCTTATTTATTTTTTTCCGAAAGAATCAAAAACAGATTCTTTTATTTCAACTTCAAACGACCTGTTTTATTTAGTGGTTCCTGATTCTTTAAAAAGATCTATTGCTATTTATGTTGAAAACGGGAAGATCCTTAGATCCGGTAATGATAGCATTGTCCGATTAAGTTATCTGCCCGGATTAAAGTACGAATCGCTTTACGTTATAAAAGAAACAAAAGATCCCGGAGATAAAAAATTAAAAAAAGAATTCGAGTTCATCAGCTTAATAAACGGTGCTTCTTCCTATGCAAAAAATAAAATGCTGGTGCAGATCATCAACAAAAATGAAGAAAAAGTAGTTATAGAAAATGTTTATATTTATAAAAACTGATAAAACTAAAAAACATGACAGACGGCGAAGAAGTGCAGTGGCTTAATTCAAACAACCGCTTCAATGTGTGACGAACAAAGCTTTGTGAATTGTAAGTTTAAATAAAACGCAAATAAGGCTGATTATCGCATTCCCTTACGATCACTATTTTGTTTTTAAGCCACTAATTGCACTAATTTTCACAAAATTATAAATCCAAAATGTATGTTTTTATTTGTGTAATTTTTATTATTCATAACGACAAAGTCGTATGAATAATTTATTCTCACTAAACGAGATACAAAAATTAGTGTTTGTTAGTGAAATTCGTGGCTAAAAAGTATAGTAATTTTTTTAAATAATTTTGATCTGTTTAAATCTTCCTTATCGCATTCCATTGCGATCACTATTTTGTTTTTAAGCCACTAATTGCACTAATTTTCACAAAATTATAAATCCAAATTGTATGTTTTTATTTGTGTAATTTTTATTATTCATAACGCCTTTAGTCGCATGAATAATTTATTCTCACTAAACGCTGTGCGAAAAATTGGGTCAGCCGTAAAAGTTGGGGAGCAGGGTAAAAATAGTTAGCTTTCGGTTCACTAATCCTTAAAG
>JACDED010000213.1 GCA_013816615.1 Bacteroidota bacterium | reverse complement strand
GCTTCTTATAGTACAACAGCTGCGCCAGCATTGTATAACGGTAACATTAGCAGCTGGTTGCAAAGCCAGTTAAACACGCTAAATACTATGCCGGCTTTGCCAAGAGGAGATCTGTATAAATATGATATTTTAAACCGTATAAAACAAAGTACTTCTTTAGAATATAACACTGCTTCTGCAACAAGCTGGACAGCAGTGACAGGCAACAGTCCTGCAAATGCTGCCAACGCATTTAAAACAACCTATAATTATGATGCCAACGGTAATATTTTAAAATTACAGCGTTATGACGAGAATGGGGTGCTCATGGATAACATGGATTATTCTTATGATGCTGCGGCTACCTTACCGGCTAAATTTAACAACAAGTTAAGCAAGGTACAGGATTTAGAAACAACCAACGTATTGATTGGCCGTGGAGATCTCGAAAGTACACACACCTATAGTTATGATGCAATAGGCAATATGACCCTTGAAGTGGGGCCGGAACGGTTAAATATAAATGCAACACCGGGTTTATATAGTACAAATACACAAATAGAATGGACGGTTTACGGTAAGATCAATAAAGTAAAAAAAGATATTACAGGACCCGCTTCAGTAAGCTACAAAGAAGAAATAAATTTTGGATACGATGCATCCGGCAACCGTATTAAAAAAGAATACTGGAAGGATTCGCAGCAATCTCCTAATGGTATTAAAGATCCCCAGGAATTTACAACCACCTATTATGTACGCGATGCACAGGGTAATGTAATGGGTACCTATAAAAGATATTTCGATCCTACAGATAGTAAATACAAAATAGATCTTATTGAAGAAGCTATTTATGGTAGCGACCGCCTTGGCCAGAACTCGCGTAAGATCAATCTGCAAACTGCGCTTACTGCCGCAGCCATTACCACACCTACTAATGGTGTGGCAATTACCAGCGAGTACCAAAACTGGATAACAGCCGCCAACAAAACAAGTACCATCATACCAAATGATGTAGGCGATCTTTGCCAATGCAAGATCGTATCTATGAGCAACCCGGTAGTTAGTGGCGCTTATAGCAATACCGCAATTGCTACCGACTTTTTAGGTATTGCCAACAATGGTGTGGCAGTGGCCGAAGATCTTACAGGCAGCCTGCAGTTTCATGTGGTGCTTGCAAAAAAATATTTAGGTGTAAATGATGTGTGCCTGGTGTACGATAAAAATGGTAAGCTCATGCAGAGTAGCCAAAACATTGGGCAGGTAGACCCTCTGAGTAAACCGATCATCATTAACTTTCCAAATACAAAAAAATACGCGATACTTACACTGGGTGTAGATAAGCAGGTAAAATACCACATAGTAGATATGACCGAGGTAGGTTATGCTTTAGTAGGCAATGCCGGAAAAGTAATAAACGCCAACCTGGCTTTACCCGTTACCAGTGGTACAACAACCGCTTATGGTTATCATTTTACCGCAGCAGAAAATCACATTAACAACCAGGCAGTGGTATACGCAAGCCGTTACACGCCTAATGTAACAAATACATTAACGGGTACTACCGAAATTGTAGCTTATGAATTTAGCACACCTACGGCACAGCCAACAGAATATGTAATGTATAATATGAGCGGCTGTGGTAGTACAGAAACGGGCCAGTTACAGATCTCTCCAAACGGTAATAAACTGGCCTGGTACCAGCATGATAAGAGCATTAGCGGCTTTAAAATGCGCCAGGGGTATTTATATACCATGCCATTAAACGCCAGTAAAACAGCAGTAAGTGGCACGGTGGATATACACCCTATAAGTACTGCCGGTAATTTTGGCAATGGCGCTTTAGAGTTTATGACAAACAGCAACGATCTGTTGTATAGCCAATACGGCGCTTACAAACAAAACAGCAATGCAGCTACAAAATACGATCGTAATGTTTGGAAATACGACGCGGTTACTTTAGGCGATATAAGTATTAACCCTAATCTTCCAACACTATCTCTTGTAACTTATATGTTGGGCGAAATAAAACGTGGTAATGACGGTAAATATTATATCCCAAATTTAGCAGAAGTAGCTACCGCCGGTATACATAGTTACGATGGTAGTTTATGGAACAATGGTATTAATACAGCGCTTACCTCTTACAGTTATGCTGCCAGCTGGCCAACACAGGTTTGGAAGCTGTATGCGGACCCTACACAAACACTGAGCGCTTACACGCGTTACATTGGTGATAAACAATACGAATTAAAAGATCATTTAGGCAATGTGAAAACCGTTATCTCCGATGAAAAGATGATAACAGATATGAATAGTGATAATATAGTAGATAACAGCGATTCTTATACACCTAAGGTATTAAACTATGGAGATTACTATGCCTTCGGCATGGCTTTGCCAGGTAGAAAATATAGCGCTGGAAGTGATTATAGATATGGATACAACGGTCAGGAGAAAGATGATGAAATTGCAAGCACTGGAAATAGAATGGCTGCACTTTTTTGGGAATATGATACTAGAACAGGAAGAAGATGGAATCTCGATCCAAAACCACAGACAGGCATAAGCGAATATTCTACTTTTAATAATAGCCCCATTTTCTTAAATGATCCGAATGGTGATTGCCCTTGGTGTGTCGCATTACAACGCGCTATGTATCTTATTCAGGCTGGAGTAATATATTATGGTCAAAATCAAAACACTATCAATAGTTTTGCATGGGGATTATTTTTGGATGAAGATTATGCTGGGCCACAAGACGATGTAGGGAGATTAACACGTGGTGGATTAAGTAAGCTCGCGGATTTAACTAAAAAAAATCATTTCGTTAATATTTTAGACCGCTATTCATTTAGAGAATTCACGTATCATAATTTCAGGCATAATTTATCTCAAATTATCACTGCACCCGTTATTAAAGTATATAATTCTTCCACAAAAGCTTTTGAGATAGTAGCCCAGGAAGCACATCATATATTTGCGCAAAAATTTAGAGCTAGGTTTCAAAAATTTGGAATTAATGTTGATAACCCTATACTTGGCACATGGTGGCATCATGTTAAAGGAGATAAAACTGGTCACAAAAGTTTGGCTGCTGAAGTTAATACCCGATGGGGAGATGCTTTGGATATTGCAGAACAAATGCTGAAAAAATATGGCGAAAATGAAATAGGATTTAAAAAATCAAGTGGATGGCTTTTTGAGGAAGCGCTTTATCAAGCAAAAAAATACGGATTTAACGTAAGCTTTAATCCAGTAGGGATGATGAGTGATATGAAAATCTTCAAGTCGCACAAGTCCTTTACCAAAGAGGCGTGGAAAGCTGTAGTTGATACCTGGAAAGAAGCGGATAACTCAGATGTAATTTTAAAAGAATTTAATGATAAATATGGAGCAGCGAGTTGGGAAATCATATATAAAATGAATAAATAATGTACTTAATAAAAGACCTTTATAAAGATCCTTATATAAACTTTAGCCCTATTGAGGTTAAAGGCAACGAAAATTGTTTTGAAATTGATGGTGCATTTGGCTCAAAAGAAAGCCTTTTGTTAAGAACAACCGGAACTGTTCCTTTTCTTTGTTCACCAGAGTTTAAACTGGCAGTTGAACAGAATGGTCTAACCGGGATTCAATTTATTGAAGCAACTATTTTTAAAAACAATTTGCGCCAGGACATGCAGTATTTTTTACCAAAAATATTAGGGAGGATAAGCGGGCCAAATGATTGGACAAAATGTGGAGTAGTAACTGTAGGAACAGATGAAAAATATAAAGGGCTTTACGTTGATGTAAAAAGCTGGACAGGGCATGATTTTTTTTTAATGGATGAAAATTCATTTGTTAATGATGTAAATGTTTATATTTCTTCTAAGGCAGAAAGAGTAATAAGTAAATTGAAAATAAAGAATTTTCATACAGTACCATTTTCGGATATCCTTTACACAAAGTCTATTATAGATAGAATGTTAGACGATCCATGGTAAAAATTTTAGTCAGACGTTTTTATTATTAACGCGGATTGTAAATCTGCGTTAAGAGGAAACAAACTAAAAAATTCGTGATAATGACCGAACATAATTATCTTAAGATAGATAGAATTCTGAACTTTGAATCTTTAATTCAATATGGTGATCATGAACTAATACAGTTATATAAGGAAAATGAAAGCTCAACTTTGGCCTTACTATGTTCATATTCTGAATTCGAAATACCAGTAAATTTCATTTTTAAATACTTAATAAACCAAAAAGATAAAATTACATTTAACTTGGATTTTAATTTAAAATATGTTAGTGTTTGGTCTCGTAAAACAAAGGTTATTCCAATTGGCTATCTAACTGTTTGTTTATTTGAGGTGTTAGAAAAAGAAAAAATAAAAACAATAGTGTCCTAAACGTTTTGTTCGTTGAGTAGATATACTGGTTTCAGCGGGAAGTAAACTTAAATTTTATGTTTTAAAAAAGAACCCCCTGTGTAAGAT
>JACDED010000212.1 GCA_013816615.1 Bacteroidota bacterium | reverse complement strand
GATACAAAGCAACTCACATAATAAAAACCAATGATATCAATAGTTTCAGACAATATAGTGTTGAAATCCCACTGTTCATTGCTTGCAGCGGACTCAGTACCTAACGCAAGTTCACAAAAGTATCTAGGAAATTTGCGTTAGGGATAGAGCCATTGTTTGAGCTCTTTTTTAAGAAGCTTGTAAAAGCGATTAAAAAAAGCGAGTGGCGAAAGCCCGGGCCGTAGGCAACGCCCAAAGAAAAAAAATTAAAGTTTATTTTTCTGGCTCATCAAACATTTTAAATTCCGAAAGATCGGGCAAATATTCCCTCTCTCTTTGCTTTTCGTAATTGTAAATACTCCAGCTCAGATCTTTTAAAAATGGTAAACCAATTTGATCGTACTCATACCTGCCGCTTCCTACAACCCCGCGTTGATTCACATAAATTGAAGCCGTTAAAAGATACTCCACTTTATTTTTATAATCGACAATGTAAGCGCAATCAATTAAAAAACCATAAGCACGGCCAACAATATTAAACATACGAATACTATCCTGCTTAACTGTTGCTACAGCGCTGGCGTACAAAAAATATTTTTTATATGTATCGTAAAAGATCTTTTTATCATATTTAGGATGTTCACTTTCTTTTGGATACATGCCTAATTGCTTCAACATAAATTTTCGGTTATCGTTACTAAGTGGTAATTGTTCCGCTTCCTTAAAAAATTCATTAAACACAATTTTTTTCATTAGGGTATGAAGATCATTAGGTGTTAAATAATTATGATCTGAAAAATCTTTCGGGCCTGCAACTCTTTTACCATGACCATTTGTATGTGCCGTCCCAACTTTTGAATTGTCAATAGGATGAGTTAGCTTCTCGCTAAAAAAAGTAAGCGACTGTTTGTAAATAGTATCTTTTGTTTCGCTTAAAAAATAAACAGGTGGCATTACTTTAGCGGTATCACCGGGGCAAGAGCCATCTAAACGGTTAAACAAACGAACGTTCTTAAAACCAATATCGTTTAATTTTTTGTGTGCGTAATCAAATCCAACAAATTCGTAAACACGTGCACAGGCATAATTATCGCTTACCAAAAACATTTTTTTAATATAATTTTCGATGGTTGGATAACGGCTTGCAGAGGTAGTATCGTGTTTTATTTTTCTCTGACAATAATAAGCGCTATCTGTTATCATGGCCGTACTCCTGTTCAGATGCTTTTTATTAAGCTCTTCCAGCTTAATTAAGGCTAAAGTACTAATAGGTAATTTTACAGTACTTGCAGGATAGAAATAATTTTTATTAACGTGAAATTTAAAATCCTTAAAAGTTGGTTTGTTGTTTTCGTTACGATCTATGCTTGTATAAATAACCTGTAGTTTATATTTATTAGGATTTTCTAAAACATTTGCAAATTGCGGAAGACTGGCTTTTAAAAGACTATCTAAAAAAGGAGTTGTTTGCGCGCGCGCTGTTAAACTTAATACAAAGTAAAATGCAAAAAGCAATTTCAGCTTAAGATGACTGAATTTTGGCAGATATTTCTTCAGTAGTTTTATTTTCTTTTTTATTTGTTATAAAATAAAATATCAATCCTAACGCTACGGTACCTAAACCATATAATGATTCAACCGGTTTTTCTATCATTATATAGGTTAATATAAAAAGTATTATTGATAAAAATAATAAAGGTGTTATAGGATATAGAAATGTTTTGTAAGAAGTTTTAATATGCTTGTGTTTATAACGTAGAATAAAGATGCCCAACACTGTTAAAAATGTAAATAAATTAAGCGTAAATCCAACATAAGTGATCAACGATTGAAAAGAAGACGTTAATACCAAAGCCACGGCAATAATGGATTGAAAAATAATTGCCACATAAGGCACATTGTTTTTATTAGAAATAGCAAAGAATTTTAAGCCTTTAATATCCGTACCCATACTTTTCATAACACGGGGGCCGGCAAGGATCATGGCGCTAATTGTTGAAACTAATAAAAGTGCAATGATCAAGCTCATAAACTGACCAACCTGTACACCAAAAATTTTATTGGCACTTAAATAGCCAACTTCTAAAACACCTTTTAATTCTGGAATGGGAACAGAATATAAGAACACATAATTTAAAAGTGTGTAAATACCCATTACTATTAAAGTACCAACAAACAACGCGCGCGGTAAATTGCGTTGTGCATTTTTTATTTCGCCACTAATGTACGAAGCTGCATTCCAGCCACTGTAAGCATAGGTAACATAGATCAATGAAATAGCAAAGCCTTTAGAAAAAATATCGTTCCAGGCGCTTGTATCTGCTTTAAAACTAACTGTGTGTTGCGGAATATGGAATAAACCAAAACCAATAAACATTAAAATGCAAACCACTTTTACTATTGTAAACACCCGTTGAAATAAACTGCCTGCTTTTAAATTAATAGAATGAATTAATGTAATAATAGCAATGATGCTAAGTGCTAAAATAACAGGATTAACCGTTGGATAAACTTTGTTTACATAACTGCCCAATGCCATGGATGCTGCGGCAATAGGCGCTGCAAAGCCAACCGTTACACTTACCCAACCGCTTACAAAACCAACAGCAGGATGATACAGTTTTGAAAGATAATTATACTCCCCTCCACTTTCCGGAAAAGCAGAACCGATCTCTCCATAGGTTAAAGCACCACATAATGCTAAAACACCACCAACAACCCAAAGCATAATAATGGCAAAACCACTTTCAATACCTAACACCTGGAAACCAAGGCTGGTAAACACACCGGTGCCGATCATATTTGCGATAACAATAGAAACAGCCGTGTTAAATCCGATCTTATGTAATTTCATATACGATTAGTCAAACGACTGTGAAGATTTTTTAGAAAGCTCAACCATCATTTGGTATTGCTCAGGAGAAAGATCATTAAAATAAAAGTTTACAGGATTTACTTTTTCCTGGTTTTTAATGACTTCGTAATGCACATGTGGCGCTGTACTTAAACCGGTGCTGCCAACATAACCAATTAATTGCCCACGTGTTACTTTTTGTCCAACCTTAGCTGCAACGCGACTCATGTGTCCATATAAAGTTTGATAACCAAAACCGTGATTGATCACCACGTGATTTCCGTAACCCTGTGCTAAATTATCAGCCACTTCTACAACACCATCGCCGGTTGAATATATAGGAGTGCCTTGCTGTGCTGCAAAATCCATCCCGGGATGAAATTCCTGGGTTTTATAAATAGGATGTGTTCTCCAGCCAAAACCGCTGGTAACGGCATGTGCCAGATCTTTTTGATTAATAGGCATAATGGCGGGAATAGATGCCATTAGTTTTTCTTTGCTTTTTGCCAATTGCACCACTTCATCAAATGATTTTGACTGAACGTATAATTGTTTTGAAATTCTGTCTAATCTTTCGGTTGTATATTTTAAGATCTCGGCATTATCATAATTATCAAAGGCCGAATATTTATCGCTTCCACCCGAACCGGCATAACGTATACTTTTTGGTAAAGGCTCGGCTTCAAAAATGGTACGGTAAATATTATCATCACGGTCTTCAAGATCCTTTAAAACCTGCTCAACTTTTGCCATTTTATTTTCCAACAATTCGTATTGCAATAAAACAGCCTCTAATTCACGATCTTTCTTTTTTTCGGTTGGAGACGGTAAAACTTTATGCGAAATAATGATAGTAATAGTTGCAAACACAAGCCCAGTACCTATGTAAGATAAAAAACGCCAAAAGCGCTGCTTGAAAGTAATTTTTACTTTCTCGTAAGTGAGTAACTTGGTGTTAAATTTATACCTTACTTTCGACATTTTTGAAAGCACTAAATATAAGGATTTCATAGGGAAAAATGGCAGTTTTTTTCCTTAAAAAATGTCAATTACTGTATAACAAAAATTTCATCAAAGTCCCAATTTTATTATCTTCGCGGTTCATTTTAAAGCACATGGAATCAAGCAAGGTACGCCAAACATTTTTAGATTTTTTTAAAAGTAAACAACACCAGATCGTGCAAAGCGCGCCAATGGTGGTAAAGGGCGATCCAACATTAATGTTCAATAACAGCGGTATGGCGCCGTTTAAAGATATATTTTTAGGCAACGCGCCTATTAAACACCCGCGTATTGCAGACACTCAAAAATGCCTTCGCGTAAGCGGAAAACATAACGATCTTGAAGAAGTTGGTGTAGATACTTACCACCACACCATGTTTGAAATGCTTGGTAACTGGAGCTTTGGCGATTATTTTAAAAAAGAAGCTATTAGCTGGGCATGGGAATTATTAACTGATGTTTATAAAATTGACAAAGACCGTTTATATGTTACCGTATTTGAAGGCAGCAAGGATGATGGTTTAACATTTGATCAGGAGGCATACGATATGTGGAAACAATTTATACCTGCTGAAAGAATATTGAACGGAAATAAAAAAGATAACTTCTGGGAAATGGGCGATATGGGAC
>JACDED010000115.1 GCA_013816615.1 Bacteroidota bacterium | reverse complement strand
GCACTATTCTTTCTGAATTGATCTCGGATTCGTGTAATGTGCCTATTATTATTTGTAAAGATTATTTTTTGCCTGCATTTGTAAATTCAAATACATTATTAATCGTTTCGAGTTATTCGGGCAATACCGAAGAAACTTTAAGCGCTCTGCAACAAGCCATTTCTAAAAAAGCACAAATTGTTTGTATTACCAGTGGTGGTAAAGTTTTAGAATTAGCAAAACAACATCAGTTTGATTTTATTGAGATCCCCGGCGGAAATCCACCCCGCTCATGCATTGGTTATTCTTTAGTACAATTAATAAAAATTTTAGTAACAAAAAATTTTGCCGATAAAAAATTATTTTCAGATCTTGAAAGATCTATTGCTCTTTTAGATAAAGAAATTATCAACATAAAAACCGAAGCGCAAAAAATTGCAGAGAAACTTGTAAATAAGATCTGCGTTATTTATTCTTTAGGAACCTGTGAAGGTGCGGCCGTTCGTTTCAGGCAACAAATTAATGAGAACAGCAAAATGTTATGCTGGCATCATGTTTTTCCGGAAATGAACCACAACGAATTAGTTGGATGGACAACTAAAAATGATACTTTAGTAGTTGTTACTTTTCATACATCATTTGATTATGCACGTACAAAAAAACGTTATGATGTTTGTAAACCAATTTTTGAAAAATACTCAAATGGTGTAATTGATATTGTTGCAAAAGGCGAAAGTAAATTGGAACAATTTTTATACTTAATAAATATTGGTGATTGGATAAGCTGTTATATTGCAGAACTTAGAGGCATTGATCCTGTTGAGGTAAATGTTATCGATCATTTAAAAGGCGAACTGGCAAAATTTTAGTTTTGCAAAATAAAAAGATCATATTTCAAGATCTGGGTTTAATGGATTATAAAGCTTGCTGGGATTACCAGGAAAAGCTCTTCAACGAAACTGTTCAGCAAAAAATTTCTAACCGCGATCTTCCGGAAGAAGAACAAATTCAAACAAAAAATTATTTATTGTTTGTAGAACATCCACACGTTTATACTTTAGGAAAAAGCGGCGATGAAAAAAACCTTCTGCTAAATGAAAAACAGCTTCAGGAAAAAAATTCTACTTATTATAAAATAAACCGTGGTGGGGATATTACTTATCATGGTCCGGGCCAATTAGTCGCCTACCCTATTTTAGATCTGGATAATTTTTTTACCGACATTCATAAATATTTACGCTTACTGGAAGAAACAATTATTCTTACTTTAAAAGAATATGGAATCGAAAGTGGTCGCAGCCTGGGCGAAACAGGGGTTTGGCTGGATGCGGACAATAAATTAAAGGCACGGAAAATTTGCGCCATGGGTGTTAGGTGTAGCCGTTGGGTTACTATGCACGGCTGGGGATTTAATGTAAATGCCGATCTTAATTATTTTAACAATATAATTCCTTGTGGCATTAACGATAAAGCAGTAACAAGTTTAAATAAAGAACTAGGGCACGATGTTAATATGGATGAAATTAAAGAAAAATTAAAAAACAATTTCTCAATACTATTTGATGCGCAAATACAATAGGTAATATTTTCAACCACTCAATAAACTATACCACTTATAAAAAAAGGTCGTTAAACTAGCTGTTTAATTCAACTTTTAGTGATAGTGTAACAAATTAAACTAGGAAATTAATCTATCTTTACTTAATAATTAGTAGTGTTTTAATCTTTTAAAGTAAGTGTGTGACATGAAAAAGTTATTTTTAACTTTTCTTTATTTATTTGTTTTCATTTATTCTGTTGCACAACCAGGTAAGGATGGCTCATTAACTGTTGCCTCAGGAAGCAATATTCTTAATCACTATATTCCAATTTCAGTTGACATTGCTACAGGAAGCAATGTGGTTACTATTGCCAGTACATCATTATTCTCTTTATGTCCCGGGGATCTGATCATGGTCTACCAGGCGCAGGGAGCCGGGATGAATATTACTAATACTAACAGTTATGGAAATATTACAGCATATAACAGTGCTGGATTATATGAATTTAAATATGTGCAAAGTGTTAGTGGAAATAATGTAACTACTCAAACTACTTTTACCAATTCATATGCTGTTGCAGGTAGAGCGCAAATCATTAAAGTGCCGCAATACACAAATTTAACTATTAATGCTGGTGTAAGTATTGTGCCTAAACCATGGAAGGATACCACAATTGCGGCAACCGCTTATCGCTTTGGTGGTTTGATTGTGCTTCATGCTACAAATATTATAAATAACGGAACAATTGCAGCAACTGATTTTGGCTTCAGGGGCGGCGCCTTGTTTAATAATAATACTATTATTGCAGGTGTAACTGCATTTCGCTCTACACTTAGCAGCCAGGGTGGCGAAAAAGGTGAAAGCATTTTCGGATATCAAACAGATTATGATGGTTTAAACGGGGGCCGTTATTGCTTAGGCGCACCTGCCAATGCAGGTGGTGGTGGTGATGGGCATAACGCGGGCGGCGGCGGCGGCGGCAATGGCTTTAATGGAAATACATGGACAGGTCAGGGCGTAATGGTTGTAAATGCAAGTAATGCTTTAGCTGCATGGGCCTTATCATCTGGTTACATTGCAAATGGTAATGCACTTACTACATCATCAGGTGGTGGTCATGGAGGTTATTCGTATGGTGATGCCAATGCCAATGCTACTATACAAGGGCCGGGAAATTCGGCTTGGGTAGGCGATACAAGAAGAGAAGTTGGTGGTGTTGGTGGAAGGCCTCTATCAAATATAAATTCCGAAAATCGTATTTATTTTGGTGGTGGTGGTGGTTCACCCCATGCCGATAACAATGCAACACCCCCAGCAACAAATGGCGGAGGTATTGTTTATTTGATAGCAACAGGTTCAATTTCCGGCAATGGAATTATCTCCTCTAATAGTTCAAATGTAGGTAATTCTTCGGGCTGCAATTGCGATGGGCTTTCGGGTGCTGGTGCAGGAGGAAGTATTGTTATTAAAACAGGGGCAATTCCAACCACACAAGTAGTATCTGCAAATGGAGGAAACGGCGGCAATCAAATGTTTCCTGTTTCGCCAAGTAATGCAAACGAAAGTGAGGGTCCGGGTGGTGGCGGCGGCGGCGGCTTTGTTGCTATTTCAATAGGCGCTATTGTGCCGCAAATAAATGGCGGTTTAAATGGTACTTCGTTATCAAATGCAGTTGCAAATGAAATGACATCCAACGGAGCTACGCAAGGCGCAATTGGCCAAACAGGGCCTGTTTCAACCGCGTTTGTATCTTTTATACCTATTGTTGTTGCTCCATCATCGGGTTCGGCAATTACAGCATGTGCAGGAGCTATTTTAAATTTAACTACAACTGCCGGTGCTTCTACTTATTTTTGGTCGGGACCAAACAGTTTTACTTCTTCTATTCAAAATCCATTTATTCCAAATGCTAACGCTTCTACATCGGGTATTTATACTGTTACACAAAATTTTTCCGGTTGTCTCCCACCCACTGCTTATACAACCACAGTTACAATTGATCCTGTTCCAACGCCAATAATTACAAATAGTGGCAACAATGCAATTTGTTCAGGTCAATCTATAAATCTTAGCGGTGGTGGTGGTGTTACTTATTTATGGTCCGGCCCATCATCCTTTACTTCTTCTTCGCAAAACGTATCTATAAATCCTGCAACAGCAAGCAATGGGGGTAATTATACTTTAACCGTTTTTTCTGTTAACGGTTGTAGTGCTACTTCTGTTTCTCCTATTGTAATTGCACCCAGTCCTACTGTTAGTGTTACCGGGGCTTCTGTCTGTGTTAATCAACCCATAAATATAATTGCCAATTCTTCGGCTTCTTCTTTTTCGTGGACAGGCCCTAACGGCTTTAATTCTGCCGCACAAGCTGTTAATTTTAGTAACGCAGGTTTTAATCTATCTGGCGTTTATACTATTACCGTAACATCTGCGCAGGGCTGTACAAATACAGCTGCCGCTACTATTTCTGTTTATCCTTTGCCTACTCCCAGCCTTTCTTCCAATTCGCCTGTTTGCATTGGCGGTTCATTAAATTTTAATGGCACTGGTAGTGCTACATATTTATATACCGGTCCTAATGGTTTTACAAGTAGTCTACAAAATCCTTCTATAAACAATGTTACAAGTGCCGCTTCAGGTATCTATACTTTAACAGCAAGTAATTTTGGCTGTTCTGCTTCTGTTACGCATTCGGTTTCTATTTTTGGATCAAATGTTGGCACATTAACTGCAAGTCATATTGAAGAATGTATTCCATTCTGCTCAACATTTTCTATAAATACAAATGGTTCTCCTGCTACATCTGCAAGCCTGAGTGTTAACGGGCAATTGTTTTTTGGTAATCCTGTAAATTACTGCATTACTGCTGCAGGAAATTATACTATCAACTCTACGTTTAAAGATGCAAGCGGTTGCGTGAGCTCATCAACTATACAGGTTACAGGTTATCCAAAACCAAATGCAGATTTTACTTTCTCTCCTTTAAAGCCAATTGAAAATTTAGATCAGATCCTTTTTACAAACACCTCTACAGGCATAAATCAAACCAGCTGGAATTGGTTCTTTAGTAACAATAATGGTTTTACAAGTTCAAATCAAAATACATTTTATATGTTTGATACCGCTGGTGCATACCCTGTTGCCATGATCGTGAAAAATGTTTGGGGTTGTGCAGATACGGTGGTGAAAGTTATTGTTATTGAAGATGATTTTAGTTTTTACATTCCAAACACATTCACGCCAAACGGCGATGGCTTAAATGAGATCTTTCAACCTAAAGGCCATGGTATTAAAAATTATACTTTAGAAATATTTGACCGCTGGGGAGAAAAAATATTTACATCTAACGATTTTTACATTGGTTGGGATGGAACTTTTAAAGGAAAGAAATGTCAGATAGACACATATACATGGAAAATAGATTTAACAAACCCTAAGGGTCGCACAAAAATATTTACAGGCCATGTTAATATTGTAGAATAAATTTAATAAGGACTTTGTTTCCTAATTAATTTACCGAACAATTTAGGAAAGAATCTTTTTATTTTTATCATTAAAATTTCTTTACCACCAATATAAATTTCTTCCTTATTATTTAAAATACCGATAATTATTTGCTTCGCGCATTCTTCAGCGCTCATGGCATCTTCGTGACTTTCATCCATTTTATTGTGAGAAGAGCCGGTTGCAGTTACGGCATTAAAGGAAACGTTAGTTTTAATTTTTCCAGGGCAAACAATTAATGTTCTTATACCTGAGCCTTCAGTTTCCAAACGCAACGAATCAAAAAAACCATGAATAGCGTGTTTTGCAGCGCTGTATGAAGACCGTAGATAAAAACCAAACTTCCCGGCAATGCTGCTTATTGCAATTATATGTCCGGTTTTTTGGCGCTTCATATAAGGCAAAACTGCTTTTGTTAATGCCACATATGAAAAATAATTTACTTCCATTAATTGACGATCAATATCAATAGAAGTTTCGCTTGCTTCGGAGCGTTGACTATAGCCCCCGTTATTAATTAAAATATCAATACGGCCAAATTTATTCATTATTTGCGCAGCCAATCCGGATGCATTTTTTGTATCACTAAGATCAATAGGCAATATCAAAAGATCAAGTTCAGGTAATGCTGTTAAAGCACCAACGCGTTTTAATTCATCTTCACGTCTTGCCGATAAAATTAAACGGGCTTCTTTTTTTGCAAATTCGAGCGCCAATGCTTCACCAATTCCTGATGATGCCCCGGTGATCCAGATAACTTTATCTTTAAATTCTCTCATTTTTGTTCTAACAAATCTACAATTTGTTTTGGATCAATTTTAATAATACAATTACAATCGTTTCCGCTTTTACACTGGTTGCATTCTTTATCAAAAACTATGGCCTGCGCATTTTTACCAAGTGGCATCCATCTTCCCGGGTGTATTGGCCTTTTTGGAACAAATAAACCAATTGCTCTTTTATTTAATGCCGCCGCGATGTGTAATGGACCAGTGCTTGCTGCTACTAACCCATCTGCCAAATTTATAAATGCAATAAATTGTTGTAATGATAATTTTCCTGTTAGATCGGTAACGCTTTTATTCTTTAAAAATTCCGGCATTAGTTTTCCCTCTTGTTCTGTACCACTAATAAATATTTTGAACTTATCTTTTGGCAAAAGTTCAACCAGTTTTTCAAAATTGTTTACCCCCCATTCTCTTGCACTACCTTTACTTTTTGGATGAAGGATAATATTAAATTTTGTTTTATCAATAAGAACCTCGTGCTCTTTATTTAATGCCGGCAAATTAGTGAAACCGTAAAATTCTGAAACATCATTTAAAATAACAGACGTTTCAATATTTAAAAAATCCAACAATTTAAAATTCAATTGCGCTTCATGCTTATCTGAATTTTTTCGTGTAAGCTTAATTAATTTGTTGCAGGTAAACCAATGGTATAAACGGTTTGTTGTACCAACGCGCATAGGGATCCCGGCACTTTTAACGAGCCAGGCAATTTCTTTTTTTGGAAATACATGCACAAAAACATCAGCCGCAAATTCTTTTAGATGGTCAACCTGTTTTTTTGTTTCAAGTTTTTCTATCTCATCATAATTAATAAAACCATCTACATGTTTACTTAATGCAATAACATCTTTTGTATAAGATCGCCCCATAAAAAACAATTTGCATTCAGGAAAATGTTTCTTAATAAACCCTGCTATTGGCAATGTTAACACTACATCGCCAATACTATCGGTTCTGCTAAGAATGATCTTAAAATTATTTGGAAGTTTTTTGATGATAAAGATCTCTTAATTTTTTATATTTTAAATAAGTAGCGTACGCTGAAATTCTTGAAATAAGATAGCCTGCTTTACCATCTAAAAACCCAAGTTTTAATAAATAATGATCAATAAATTTTGCAACAGGATTTACAATTAATTTAAACAACGGTGCTTTTTTTCCATTAGCAAAATAAGCTTTTGCCGAAATATTTGTAAAATATTCTACTTGTTTATAATGGTCTTCAACTGAATAATAACTGTAATGCAAAATATCACCCTTTAAAAATCCGGCATTTTTATCTCCGGTAAATAATTCATATTTATCATGCGGATTGATGCCTGTCCAATGTCCTTTTCTTCTATCCCACACACGCAATTTAGTATCAGGATACCAACCACAGTGTTTTACCCAATGCTCACAATAGTTGGTAAGGCGGTTCATGTAATAACCTTCTTTTGCAAAATTATTTTTTATTTCAAGAATAGATTTTTTTAAAGTTTCATCAAGTGCTTCATCTGCATCTAACGATAAAACATGCTCGTTTGATGCATAAGTAATGGCCCGGTTCTTTTGCTGAATGTGACCATCAAAAGCATGTTGAAAAAACTTTACCCCATGTTTTTCACAAATAGCCTGCGTGTTATCCTTACTAAACGAATCTAAAACCACAATTTCATCTGCAATCTCTTTTACCGAAACTAAACAACGTTCGATGTTCTTTTCTTCGTTAAAAGTTATTATTACAACAGATAGTTTTATCACACCTTAAAAATACCAATTTTTAAAGAAGTTTTCGAGTAGATAATTATCTATTTTTAATAGAATTGTTTAATTACTCATTAAAACATACCGGTTGTACGATAAACCTATCAAATTACTCATATTCTGATAAACTGCATAATAAATTTATTATCTTTATAGCACAGATCTTCCATCAAAAAACAAAAATTTTTGCTAATAACAGATTGAGCTAAACTACAGTTTGAAGAAATTTTTTTTATATTTCATTTTAATTTTTTTTGGCATAAAAGCTCAGCCCGGTAAAGATGGGACATTAACTGTTGGGTGAACTTCTTTTTATCTCAAATGATTTTTTCAAAGGCTGGGACGGAACTTTTAAAGCTGTTCCATGCAAAACAGATACCTACACCTGGAAAATAAATGTTAACGATCCCGCAGGTCGGGCCAAAGAATATATTGGTTATGAAACACTTTATAAATAAAAATCTATTATCCTTTAGTACTAAATGCTATTTTTGCTGTAGTGTTTAGTAAACTAAAAAATATAATTACTCAAAATTTTGTATTAACCCTTGCGTTGATCATTACGATCATTGTTTATTCTAAATTTTTATTCTTTGGTCACATTAGCTGGGATGATCCCGAAATGGTTTTCAAGAATAAATTTGTAAAGGGATTTGATCTTAAAGGTTTGTTTACTGATCATTTCGTAGGGAACTACATTCCCATTACAATGCTTACACATGCTATTGCCTGGTTATTTTTTGAGAATAATGATGGTGGCCATCATTTAGTAAATATCCTTTTTCATCTTATCAATGGTATTTTAGTGTACCGGCTTGGCAAACGTCTTTTTAAAAATGATCTTGTTTCTAATTTGGGTGCGGTTCTGTTTTTATTACATCCAATGCAAATAGAATCTGTTGGATGGATAAGTGAACTAAAAAATGTGTTGTCTACTACATTTTATCTTGCGGGAACTTTATCTTATTTAAACTATATAACTATTTTAAAAAAGAAGGATTATATACTCTGTTTACTTTTCTTCATTCTCGGCTGTTTAAGCAAACCATCGGTGGTGATCTTTCCACTTGCTTTAATTTGTTTAGATATTTTGATCAATAAAAAGGTCTCGGCAAAATTTGTTCTCAATAAAATTCCATTTCTTTTATTAGCAATACTTTTTGGTATCATAAATATAAAAACGCAAACGGCAGACTTATTCATTAATCATTCACACGAGTTTCCTATTTACCAACGCATAGGTTTTGCAGGCTTCGCTTTGTTAAAATATCTTGTTCTATTTTTATTCCCACTTAATTTAAGTGTCATCTATCCTTATCCTGAAACCAACATTTCCGTTTTTATTATTGGTTTTTGCATAATCATTTCTCTTCTTGTTTTGACCTTTTTATTTATAAAACAAAAAAAATATACAGCATTATCTGTTCTTTTATTCATTATTGTAAATTTAATTTTAGTATTACAATTTTTACCTTTTGGCGAAGTGCTTTATGCCGACAGGTATCTTTATATCCCTATTATTGGTTTTGCATGGCTACTCGCGCTATTACTTTCAAAACTAAAGATCCAAACATCTGCATTATCATTCATTTTCATAGTGTTATTTTCTGTTTTTTCATTTGCAAGAAGCAACGCATGGAAAACCGCTTTAAGCCTTTATGAAGACATTGATAAAAAATATCCAAACCAATTTATCGTTTTAAATAGTGCCGGCGTTGAAAATATGTTTTTAAATAATGACACCAAAGCCCTCGATTATTTAAACAAAGCGGTTACTGTTGCACCACGTAATTACAAAGGCTTTTACAATCGCGGTTTATTATACTTAAAAAACAATAAGCCAGAAGAAGCCATTAAAAGCTTTAACCAGGCTTTAGATCTTTATCAATATTCAAAAGCTTATGTGGGCCGGGCTGCAGCCTATTATATGTTACAAGATTTTCCAAAAGCAATTAATGATGCTAACTATGTTTTAAAAACAGAAGAAAATAATACACGTGCGCATTTTGTTCTTGGCAATTGTTATAATGACCTTAACAGGCTGCAGGATGCTATAAATGAATACAATAAATGCATTGAACTGGATAAAGATGAAGCCGATTTTTATTTTAAACGCGGTATTGTAAATGGCAAAAAACAGGATTTTAATGCTTGTACCAGTGATATGGATGTATGTTTAAAATTAAATCCGGAGCATTACGAAGCTTACTACTGGCGTGGCGTTGCAAAGGTTAACCTCAAACAAAACGCCTGTGATGATTTTAAGATCGCCGCCCAAAAGAATTATCAACCTGCAATTGCCGCATTTAATAAATTTTGCCGCTAATTTTTTTTGTTAAAACCTCTCTAAAAACAGATAATTAAAGGCGTAAATGTTTTGTATGTAACAAAACTTTCGCATCTTTAATGCTTAAATAAAAACCCTGCTTTTTAAACAAATACTTGTATTGATCGTCTTTTGTAACGTTTGTTTTAGTCAAACCGTTCCCTTTTATACAAAGGCACAAAAGTTAACCGGCACATTTGGCCTTTATCATTACGACCCTTTTCAACTCAACCAAAAAACATCTCAGGAAGTAACCGAGCTTTTTATTACCGAGCTCGATAACCGCGCAATGACCATTAAAGGATCTGATCTTAAGCTTTTAAAAGAAAACAGTAATACTTTCTTCGACCAGATCAATTCAAATAACGACAGCTATATTGAAAAAGCAAATACGGTTTATTTAAAAGCTTTAAAAACTGTTGATTCTATTTTAACGGTTCTCTCAACTCGCAATTTAAATTTTAACGAAAATGACACGTCCTATTTTTTACCTTATGGATCAAAAAAAATAGTTTATTCTCCTACAATAAAATATCATACAAAAAGACTTGAACGTTATATTAAAAGCAAAAGTTATGACCGCGTTGTAAATACTGACGATTACGATAAGCTAACCGAAGCAGAATTTAACGCTAAAGCGCAAATATTCGCAAAAACTATTATTGCAAATTTTCAAAAGAATATTCAGGAAGAAGTAAAAACATCCTACCGTTATGTTGAATCAACACTTTTAAATGCAATTGCATTAAGGTACGATCCACATTCAAATTATTTTACTGAAGAACAAAACCAGGAATTCAACACACAATTATCAGCGCAGGTAGAATCGTTTGGATTTTTTTTAGATGAGAACGAAGAAGGCATTATAAGTATTGCCAATATTGAACCGGGTGGCTCGGCCTGGATGAGCAATGAAGTGAATGAAGGTGATGCTTTTATTTCAGTAAAGATCGGAAACGAAAAAATCACTAATGAAGAATTAAACGCATACGAGATCCAGGATAAACTGGACAAAACAAAAGAAGATAAGATCTTACTAACGGTAAAAAAACAAAATGGCATTATTAAAATCGTAAAACTAATAAAACAAAAAACAACTTCTGTAGATAATAGCGTAAAAGGTTATGTGCTTTCTTACAATAATTTAAAAGTGGGCTACATTTCTTTACCTAGTTTTTATACAGATATGGAAGAACATAATTTGCCTGGCTGCGCAAACGATGTTGCAAAAGAAATTTTGAAACTGGAGAATGATACGATAAAAGGCTTAATAATTGACCTTAGAAATAACGGTGGGGGCTCAATGGGCGAAGCCATGAATTTAGCAGGGATATTTATTGATGAAGGCCCGTTGTTTATTATTAAAGAAAAAAATCGCAAACCCTCATTAGTAAAAGATATTAACCGCGGTTCTTTATACAAAAAACCGCTTTTGGTAATGATCAACGAAACAAGCGCATCAGCTTCTGAATTATTCAGCAATATAGTAAAGGATTATAATCTTGGTGTTATTGTGGGCCAAACAAGTTATGGCAAAGGAACTGCGCAAAGTGTTCTTCCATTAGATACTAATTTACTTTACACTAAAAATAAGGATGCGGTAAAAAACAATGTAGATTTTATTAAGATCACCAATAGTAAATTTTACCGTTTAAATTGCTCAACTCACCAGGGAAATGGTGTTGTGCCCGATGTTATTCTTCCTCCAACACCGGGTTACAGCATGATAAAAGAAAATAAAGAACTTTATTTTTTACCTGCCGATTCGATCGTGAAAAAAGTAGTATATACTCCTAACCCAAAACTAAATACACAGTCACTTCAAAGTAATTCGGCACAGCGCGTTTCAGCTTCAAAAGATTTTAAACGTTATTTACAGATCACCGATTCGGTAAACGATATGATCAACAAAACACAAAAAGTGGTTTTAAAATTTAAAGAATACAAGAAGTTTAAAAAAGATAATGATGTTATATTTAACTCTTTAGAAAGAGCATTCGAAACCAATTCAAATACCATTAAATGCTTAAATAATACATTCGACCTGAAATTAGAGCAGGTAAATATTGCTACAAGAGAATTCAATTCTAAAATAATTCAATCCATTCAAAAAGATATATTTATAAACGAATCATTCAACGTAATGAATGACCTTATTAACCAAAAAAAATAAATCATGAAATCAATTTTAAAAACTACGGCGCTAACTATTTTATTTTTCTTTTGCATTACAGCTAAATCACAACAAGCAGTTCAATACATGGAAAAGATCAGCAAAGAATTTTCAAAGATCTCGGAAGAGACGTGGGATTACACGCGCGCCGTTGCACATGGTAAAAAAGCAAAACAAATTGAAAATCGCAGGCGCGATATGCTAAACGCCAATAGAACAGGTTTAAATAAAATTAAAAATATGCAGCCATTTAATGGTGATGCTTCTTACCGTGATTCGACCGTAAGATATTTAGAGTTAAGCTATGCTGTGTTAAATAACGATTATTCAAAGATCGTTGATATGGAAGAAATTTCAGAACAATCATACGATGCTATGGAAGCATACATGACCGCCCAGGAAAAAGCAAACGAAAAATTAGAAGCTGCTTTTGACGTTGCAGCAAAAGGTCAACGTGATTTTGCAAAGAAAAACAATATTAACTTATTGGAAAATGAAAGCGCAACCAATGAAAAACTGGAGAAGGCAAGTGATGTTTTTAAATTCTATAATAAAATTTATTTGATCTTCTTTAAACCTTACAAACAGGAAATGTATCTTATAGAAGCGCAATCAAAAGGCGATATCAACGCTATGAAACAAAACCAGGAAGCTTTGGCAAAATTGGCGAAGGAAGCTAAGGAAAGCTTAAAAACAGTTGAGCCTTACAAGGGCAACACTACTTTAAAATCAACCGCTACTGATGTTTTGGATTTTTATGTTTACGAATCAGGAAAAATTTCTTCCCTAATAGATTTCTATCTAAAGAAAGAAAAATTTGACAAGCTTAAAACAGCAATGGATAAAAAAGGTCAGAAAGCAAGCAACGAAGAAATAAATGAGTTTAATGCTGCGGTTAATGATTTTAATAAAGCGGGTGCTGATTATAATAATGTAAATAATGACCTTAATAAGAAACGTGCCGATTTTTTAGGTAGCTGGAACAATGCCGTTTCAAAATTCTTGGATAGAAACGTTTCTAAAAAGAAATAATGAAAGTAAGTATCATACAAACACATTTATTTTGGGAAGACAGGGAAAAGAACCTTTCTCATTTTGATGCGCTTATTGATAAACTAAAAGAACCAACTGATCTTATTATTTTACCGGAAATGTTTACTACAGGCTTTAGCATGGATCCTGCTAAAGTGGCCGAAGAACATTTAACAGTAACGTATAACTGGCTTTTAAAAAAAGCTAAAGAAAAAAATGCAGTTATTGCCGGAAGTGTTGCTACTAAAGAAGATGATAAATATTACAACCGCTTGCATTGGATAGAACCAAACGGTAATTCATCTTTTTATGATAAACGCCATCTATTCAGAATGGCAAAAGAAGATGAAAAATATACTGCGGGAAAAGAAAAAATAATAAAACAAATAAATGATTGGAAGATCATGCCGCTGGTTTGTTATGATCTTCGTTTCCCGGTTTGGAGCAGGAATTTTAAAGAGCAACAACCGCAATACGATGTATTAATTTATGTTGCCAACTGGCCTGAAGTACGGAACTATCCCTGGAAACAATTATTAATTGCCCGTGCCATCGAAAACCAATGTTATGTTATTGGCTTGAATCGTGTTGGAAAAGATGGCAATGACTATAATCATTCAGGTGACAGTGTGATCATTAATCCACGCGGTGAAATTATTAATCAACCAAAAGCAAACGAAGAAAATATCGAAACCATTATTTTAGATAGAAATTACCTTGAAGCTTTTCGAAAATTATTTCCGGTTGGTTTAGACGCCGATGATTTTGAGTTGAAATAATCCTCTGGAAAACTATTTTTGATTTGTTGCGCGTGTTATTAAAAAAGTACTTAAGTCCAATGCCATTTGATTATAAAAGGATAAAAAATAAATTGTAAATGCGAAGAACAATATGCCAGATCATTTTTGCCTTATGCCTCATAAATAACACTTTATTTTCTCAAAAAAAAGATCTTTTTACCCCCTATCATACACCAGAGAATAATAAAGAAAGGATAGACAGTTTAAGATGGGATTTTAAGCAAGCAGGTGAAAATAATGGTTATTCAGATACCGCATCTAAAAGAATATTTAAAACTGCAATGCTGGATCTGTCGGAAAGCATCATCAGTTCTGATACCAGCCATTTGGTTTTCAGGAAAGATCCTGTATCAGAATATCTCAATACGATATTAAAAAAAATAATTGCGGGTAATGCTGAACTTAAAAATACCAACTTTAAATTATACACCAGTTATAATAATGAAGTAAATGCAGCTAATTATTCTCAAGGTGTATTGTTTATTAACCTCGGTGTAATTTACAGATCGGCCAGTGAAGATGAATTGGCTTTTGTAATTTGCCATGAGATGGGCCATAACTACCTGGATCATGTAGTTAAAGGAATCAAAAAAAGAATTGAAGTGTACAGAAATACCGGGTTTAGCAAAGAACTATCAAAATTATCCAAAGAAGAGTATAATACACGCGCAAAAACAATCGCACTCTTAAATACATATCTTGCCAGGCATTTAAATTATTCAAGGGAATACGAATTACAAGCAGACTCCATTGGATTGAGATTTCTAAAAAATTCAGGCTATGATCCTAAAGCAGCATATAAACAATTGATGATGTTAGACACATGTGATGAGTTTTATTTTTTAAAGCCAATTCCTTTCAAAAAATATTTTGATTTTGAAGATCTTAAATTTGAGCAACGCTGGCTAAGCAATGAAGAAAGCAGTGATTGGGGCAGTAATATGGCCAGTTTTGAAATACCTGATTCTTTAAAAACGCACCCGGATGCAAAGATAAGAGGAGCAGTTTTATTGCCAATGATAAAAATTATCGGCAAAATAACTACCGCTCAAAAAAGTGAATTTACCACCACTAAAACGATTGCACTTTATGGAGGCTTAGAAAGATACATTAATGAAAATAAATATAGCTTATCACTTTACAATACGCTTCAACTACTAGATCAAAACCCGAATGAACCTTACCTTATACTAAATACAGTAAGATGTTTACTGGAAGTATCTTTTTTTAAACAACACCATTATTATTCATACGTTGTTGATCTGCCAGATAAATATTTTCCGCCGGCTTACAATGACCTGCTAAATTTTCTTAGTAATATTAATGACAAAACCACTTTAACTATTGCAGAACATTTTTTGAACAGCCGCAAACATTTAGTAGATCCTAATGATCCATTTTTAGGATATATAGAGGCCTTAACCAAATTAAAAAAACAACCAGGAACTAAAAATACTATTGCAGATGAATACGCTAAAAAATATACTGATTCTTATTATTTAAAAGACATTAAAAACAGAAGCCTTCTTATTTTAGAATAATATGAAAAAAATATTTTTATCCATTGTTTTCTTTGGTTCTATAAACTTCGGCTTATGCCAATCTTTATCTGTTGACAATGTTGCCAGTGCTACTAAAAGCTCTTTTCAACCAATACTTGAACAGGGAGTTGTAAAAGGTTATTTTCTGCTTTATTTTTTAGACAAGTATACCGAAACGGGTAATTTATTAGACTTGAGAATATATGATGCAAATCTTAAACAAACACATTCAATAGAACTTGTCATACTAATTAGTGTTCTATAATATACAAATATTTGTTATATTTGTATCAATTATGGCAAGAAAATCAAAATTAACCCGAACGGTATTAGAAAAAAATTTAGAACGACAACTTAAAAAAGTAAA
>JACDED010000114.1 GCA_013816615.1 Bacteroidota bacterium | reverse complement strand
TGCTTTGCAAGATTCTGCGCAGAATCTTGCAAAGCAAGGTTCAACCAATAATAATAAATTAATTAAAAAGTCTACTTTTGTATAGTCTAATTAAGGGGAGCTTACACCCGAATAATATAATTTATTAATTTTTTATCATTTGCTCTTTTAAGGCATTGTCTTATAAACGAAACATAGTATCTTTAAGCGGATATTATGATCAAAAAGAAAATACTTGCTATTTCAGGAAGCACAAGAGAAAGATCTACAAACTTAAGCCTCATCTATGCTATTAAAGAGCTTTCAAAAGAGGTCTTTGAAATTGAGGTCTTTAATGAAATCGCAGGCCTTCCACAATTTAATCCGGATCATGATATTGATCCTGCACCACAAAAAATTTTCGGATTCAGAAAATTATTAAAAGAAGCAGATGGCGTTTTAATTTGCACACCCGAATATGCCATGGGCGTTCCGGGAACTTTAAAGAATGCCATTGACTGGACTGTTTCTTCTGCCGAATTTTCAAAAAAGCCCGTAGCATTAATTACAGCTTCTTCAATGGGTGAAAAAGCTCACACTTCCTTATTGGAAACCCTGAAAATAATAGAAGGCAATATTACCGGTGATACGCAGCTTTTAATTTCATTTGCAAAAACAAAAATAAATTCAGATACTGTAATAACAGATAAAGAAACATTAGAACAAGTGAAAAAATTAATTAAAGCCTTCTCAAAATTAATTAACCATGAATAGAATTGACAGGGTTTCAAATATTCTTATTCAACTACAATCAAAACGTGTAGTTAAAGCCCAGGATATAGCTTCTCGTTTTGAGATCAGCCTTAGAACAGTTTATCGTGATATAAGAACATTGGAAGAAGCCGGGATTCCTTTAATTGGCGAGGCAGGGGTAGGTTATTCAATTTTGGATGGCTATAAATTACCACCTGTAATGTTTACTTTAGAAGAAGCCACCGCATTTTTAACTGCCGAAAAATTAGTTGAAAAACTAACGGATACTTCCACAAAAACAGCTTATACGTCGGCCATGTACAAGGTAAGGTCGGTACTTAGAAATAACGAAAAAGATTATCTGGAGAATATTGAAGAGCATATACAGGTAATTGACAATCCCTATTTACCAAAAGGTGCAGAGAATAATCACATTCAAACTATTTTACAAAGCATCTCGCTTAAAAACATTATTTCTATAAATTATTTTGCCAATCACGATCAAAAGAATACAAAACGTAATATTGAGCCTTGTGGTATTTATTACCAGGGAAATAAATGGTACCTGATCGCTTTTTGCCAGCTTCGTAATGATTATCGTAATTTTAGAATAGACAGGATCTCTGCAATAAAAGTTAACGAAACAAAATTCAGCAAAGTGCATCCTACATTAAAAATGTTTTTAAAACAAATCTCAAAAGAAAAAGAATTGTTTACAGTAGTAATGACAATAGATAAAAAGGTTGTAAGCTATTTGGGTGATCAAAAATATTATAACGGATACGTTTCACAAAAAGAGATGGGTGATAAAATAGAAATGACCTTTTTAACCTGTTCGCTTGAAGGTTTTGCCAGGTGGTACATGATGTTTGGCGATAATGCTGATATTATAAGTCCGCAAAGCTTAAAAGACAATGTTAAAAAAATAGTTCTTGCGATCTCAAAAAACATAAAATAATTCTTTCCTGCTGACATACCCTTGTCACTTGCTGTCATTTCCTTTGTTTTATTAATTTAAAACATAGAAAAATGAAAAAAACAAAAATTGAAGCCTTTAATCTTATAGGCATTTCGGTAAGAACTACTAACGAGAATGGTCAAGCAGCAAAAGACATTCCATTATTATGGAGCAAATTCTTTTCAGAAAATATTCCAGAAAAGATCGTCAACAAAACAAGCTCAGACATTTATTGTATCTATACGGATTATGTAAAAGATCATACGCAACCTTACACAACAATTCTTGGTTTTAAAGTTGAGAATTTAGATAATATCCCTAAAGGAATGATAGGCAAACCAATTTCTGCCGGAAATTACACACCCTTTATTGCACAGGGAAAGATCACTGATGGAATTGTGTATAATGAATGGCTAAAGATCTGGAATGCACCGATAGACAGAGCTTTTACAGCTGACTTTGAAATTTACGGCCAAAGATCACAAGATCCTGAAAATGCCGAAGTTGAGATCTTAATTGCCTTAAAATAAAATTATTTTTTGCTACTGACATAAGGCTGTCACTTACCCTAAGTTACTTTGTATTATAAACCAATAAAAAAAAAGAAAATATGACAATGATAAATGTATTCCTAAAGGAACTAGAAGCGGAAAGCAAAACAACGCGTAAAATGCTTTCAATTGTACCAAACGATAAATATGATTGGAAACCGCATCCAAAAAGTATGAGCATTAGAAGCCTTGCTACACATATTGCAGAATTACCAACATGGATAACTCTTGCCTTAACCACCGAAGGCCTTGATTTTGCAACAGCCCCATACGCACCTGAAGTTATAAATAACACAAAAGATCTTATAGACCTTTTTGAAAGATCTTTAAACGATGGCAAAACACATCTTGTTGCTAAAAACGAAAATAAATTAAATGAAACGTGGACCTTAAGTAACGGTGAAACAATTTACAGTACAGATAGCAAAGCGGAAACCATTCGCCATGCACTTTCACAAATAATTCATCACAGGGCGCAGATTGGCGTTTTTTTACGTCTATTGGATGTTCCAATTCCGGGTAGTTACGGGCCAAGTGCCGATGAGAATAATTTTTGAATTGAAAACAATGCAGATGCCGAGAAATTGGCATCTGCATTTTTATTATTATAAATATGGAAAAATTAGACTTAACAAAAGAGTATAAGAATTATTATAAGGCTAAAAACAAACCGGCCATACTAACTGTTGAATCGGCTCAATACCTTTCCATTGTTGGAAAAGGAGACCCGTCAGATAAACTATTTGCAGAGAACATTGAAGCATTATATTCTGTTGCTTACACAATAAAATTCTTTTTTAAATCATTAAATAAAGATTTTGTTGTAGCAAAGCTGGAAGGCTTATGGTGGTTTGATGAAGAAAAATATGCCAACATATCAATGGCCGATTCGCCTCAATTAATACCAAGAAGCGAGTGGGAGTACCGTTTATTAATTCGTTTACCTGAATTTGTAAGTCAAAAAGATATGGATGCTGCAATTAAAATAGTTCTTGAAAAAAAATGGATACAAAAAGTAAAATTGATCGAATTTTTTAAAATGACAGAAGGCAAAACTGTACAAATGCTGCATGTTGGTCCGTTTCATAAAGAAATAGAGACCTTACAGATCATGGCAGAGTATATGCAGGAAAATAAATTATTAAAAAATGGTTTGCATCATGAGATCTATTTATCGGACTTTAGAAAAACTGCTCCCGAAAAACTTAAAACAATTTTAAGAGAGCCCGTAAAATAAATTTTTAATATCTTTAAAGATATGTTAAGCGAACTTGACAATTTTTATTTACAAAAAGAAGAACCTGCAAAAAGCTGTTTACTTGCTTTGCGGGAGATAATACTTTCATTTGATAAGGATGTAACTGCTACATTAAAATACGGAATGCCCTTTTTTTGTTACAAGGGAAGAATGTTTTGTTATTTGTGGATCCAAAAAAAGACGAACATTCCTTACATTGGTATTGTAGAAGGAAAGCACATCGATCATAAAGACCTTATTACTGAAAAACGTTCACGCATGAAGATCATACTCTTTGATCCAAACAAAGATCTTCCTGTAAAGACCATTCGTATTATTTTAAAGCAAGCCCTTGATCTTTATAAAAGTGGCAAGATCAAAGTTTGATAGTATTTCAAAATGTAAATTTTTTATTTCTTCTAAAAAGAGTATTTTTAAGTTCTAATTTATTTTAATGGACGGAATTGATAATATATTCAAGAATAACGAAAAATGGGTAAAGGATAAACTTTCTTTGGATCCTGATTATTTTACAAATTTAAATAAAGGACAACACCCTGAATTTTTATATATAGGTTGCTCGGACAGCCGCGTTACTGCTGAAGAGTTGATGGGCCTGGAACCGGGCGACGTGTTTGTTCACCGTAACATTGCCAATCTTGTAAATAATATTGACCTCAATGTAATGTCGGTTGTTAATTATGGTGTTAAGCATCTCCTTGTAAAAAATATTATAGTTTGTGGCCACTATAGTTGTGGGGGTATAAAAGCAGCAATGCAGGCAAAAGATCTTGGAATTTTAAATCCATGGTTAAGAAATATACGGGATGTTTACCGCTTGCATAAAGAAGAATTAAACAATATAGAAAACGAAGAAGCGCGTTATGACCGTTTGGTTGAACTGAACGTACAGGAACAATGTGTTAATTTAATTAAAACCGCGGTTGTACAACAAGCGTATAAGGAAAGAGGTTTACTGGTTCATGGCTGGGTATTTGATATTCATACAGGAAAACTGATCGATCTTAAAATTGATTTTCCTAAAATACTTGAAAACATAATGGAAATCTATAAGTTAGATTGATTTATTTTTGAAGAAATTTTAATATTGCCAAAGCAATAAAATCAATACCCGTAGCAGTATTTGAGAAAACAATAACACCGGCATTTTTTGAACGGATAAAACCACAAAAACCACTAAAACCAAAAGTCGCACCATTGTGCCAGGTAAGCTCATTATTAAATTTTGTATTCATGATATGCCATGCAAGTGCAATATTTGTACTTTTATTTACTGTTGAAACATGAGCAAGCTTTACTGCCGCGTCTTTTTCCTGCAGGTTGTAACGAATATACTTTATCATATCATTTGAGTTTGATCTTAAACCACCTGCGGCAACAAATGCGCCAAGATCCCAATGTGGAACGGCATTTCCACGATTATTATAACCATCTGCAAAACGCTTTAATTGCTCAGCCGATAAAACTTCACCGGTAGAAGTCATTTGGTTTGGTATGCAAATTTTTTCTTTTACAATTTCATCAAAACTTTTATTGTAAATTCTCTCTAAAATTAAGCCCAGTAATGCCATTCCTGTATTTGAGTATTCACATAATTGTCCGGGTTCAACACTGAGCTTTATAGTTCGCAAATGATCAAACAATTTATTTTTATCATAATTTTTGTATGGATTAAGTGAATCATAATCTTTTTGATCACGGATATTTTCAGGCACGCCGGGCAAACCACCGGTATGATTGGCCAAATGTTTTATTTCAATTTTATGGTTGTTTGTTTCCAGGTTTGGATATTCTCCGGGTAAATATTTACGGATATCATCATCCAATTTAATTTTACCTTCGGTTATGGCATAAGCCAAAATAATTCCACAAAATGTTTTGCTTATGGAGCCGATCTCATATATCGTATTTTTATCCGGCAAGATCTTATTATCTCGCTTGGTTTCACCGTAATTGTAAAAATAAATCGAAGTATCTTTTATAACTCCAATGCTAAAGCCACAATTTTGAGGGTTTTGAATAAAATCAACAACAGCATTTTCAACTACCGAATCTAAGGCAGTTTGTTTTTTATTATCCGATAAATAATTGCTTCGCTTTGTTATAATTTGCTCTGTAGGTGTTTGAGAGTAAGAGCTATTAAGGTTAAGCGCTAAAACAAACAAGTATGGTTTTATTAAAAAATGCATGTTTTTAAAAGCTATAAATTACAATTTGTTTTACAATTAGCCGAAAATAATTACCAACGCAACACACTTTTAATAAGCCTAATAGCGTTAATAACTAAGGTTTTTTAGTATTTTAGCTTAGCTAATAAAGCTCTATATTTAATCTTTAAAATGAAAAGATCTTTAATTGTAATCGTACTGCTTTTTTCTCTTATAGGCCGCGCTCAAAAAGAAGGGCAGGAGAACGCGTTTTTCACGATTAGAGGTAATATTGGTATTCCCAGGGTAATTGGCAGTCAAATGTACCGTACCTGTTTTGCCGGGCTTTATGAAGGCAATCTCTCTTTAAACTTAAGGTTATTCAATAATTTTTTTGTTGGAGTAGGTTATCAGAATTCTCAATTTCAAAACAATAAATTCTTAAAATTCGCTTATTTTAATACAAGTATTCCTTACAACACAAGATTACAAATGCACAGCCCTTTTATTAAGCTTGGGTATGACAAATTCTTCTCTGATAAAGGCTACGTTACTTTTGCTTTAAATTCGGGTATTATGTTAAACAATTACTTTAACGTAAATGCAGATACAAGTCTTTCAAATCGTCCTTATGTGATACAGGATTTTTCGGCACCATATGTTCAACCAGAATTTGCGGTTAATTTCCAGGTAGATAAATTATTAAGTTTTTCGTTAATGCTTAATTATACAACCTTGTTTTATAAATTCGATCCAAAAGCACCTCGTTTTAATCACTTCCGTGAAGTAAAAGATACACGTAATCGCTATTTCATGAATTGGTTTAACATTGGATTTGGTTTCAATGTATTATTAAATAAAAAATCTAAAGAATAATTACAGAATGATGATCACCGCTGAAATGCCCGTTAAATTTGACCGCAAAAAACATAAAGACAGTACTTTATTAGAGCTTTATGTAAACATTTTAAAACCCCGCATGATAGAAGAAAAAATGCTATTGCTTCTTCGCCAGGGTAGAATTGCAAAATGGTTTAGCGGTATTGGACAAGAAGCCATCTCAGTTGGCGTTGCTTCTGCTTTAGAAAAAGATGAATACATTTTACCAATGCACCGTAATCTTGGTGTGTTTACAACACGCCAAATTCCATTGAATCGTTTGTTCTCGCAGTTCCAGGGTAAGCCGGGTGGCTTTACACAAGGCCGCGATCGTTCCTTTCACTTTGGTACCAACGAATATAAAATTGTTGGGATGATCTCGCATCTTGGTCCGCAATTAGGCGTGGCCGATGGCATTGCTTTAGCCAATAAATTAAGAAAAGAAAAAAAGGTAACCGTTGTTTTTAGCGGCGATGGTGGCGCCAGTGAAGGTGATTTCCACGAAAGTATAAATACAGCAGCTGTTTGGGACCTACCTGTAATTTTTGTAATTGAAAATAACGGTTACGGGCTTAGTACACCAAGCAACGAACAATTCAGATGTAAATCGTTTGCAGATAAAGCAATTGGTTACGGTATTGAAGGCGTAAGTATAGATGGAAATAACGTATTAAAAGTTTACGAAACTGTAAAAAATCTTGCTGAAAGCATGCGCGATAATCCTCGCCCCGTAATACTCGAATGCGTTACCTTTCGTATGCGTGGCCATGAAGAAGCCAGCGGTACCAAATATGTACCAAAAGAATTATTTGATGTTTGGGGAAGAAAAGATCCTGTAAATACGTTCGAGAAATTTTTAATTAGCGAAGGAGTTTTAACCGAAGACCTGATCGAAAAAACAAGGGCAGATATAAAACAGGAAATTGAACAGGGATTGGAAATTGCTTTTGCAGAACAAAGCCCTGTAGTAGATACGGAAAAAGAAATAAAAGAATTATTTAAACCATATTCTGGTTCAGATACAACACCAACAAACGGCACTAAAACTAATATGCGTTTAATTGATGCTATTAGTAATGCTATGAAACTGGCTATGCAAAAGCATTCTAACCTTGTGTTAATGGGGCAGGATATTGCAGATTACGGTGGTGTATTTAAAATTACTGAAGGCTTTGTTGAAGAATTTGGAAAAGGAAGAGTAAGAAATACACCATTATGTGAGAGTGCCATTTTAGGTACAGGCTTTGGTTTATCTATTAACGGATATAAAGCCATGGTTGAAATGCAGTTTGCAGATTTTGTAAGCGAAGGCATGACGCAGATCATAAATAATTTAGCAAAAAGTCATTACCGTTGGGGACAACATGCAGATGTTGTAGTACGTATGCCAACAGGTGCGGCTGTTGCAGCGGGTCCGTTCCATAGCCAAAGTAACGAAGCCTGGTTCTTTAAAACACCGGGATTAAAAATTGCTTATCCTGCTTTTCCATCAGATGCAAAAGGATTATTATTAACGGCCTTTGAAGATCAAAACCCGGTAATGTATTTTGAACATAAAGCATTATACAGAAGTATTAATGAAGATGTGCCGGATGATTATTACACAATTCCATTTGGTAAAGCAAGAATGGTGCGCGAAGGAAATGAGTTAACCATTGTTACTTATGGTTTAGGCGTACATTGGGCCATTGAAGCCTTGAACGAAAATCCTGATCTGAATGCTGATCTTATTGATCTTAGAACATTAGCGCCACTTGATATAGAAGCAATTTACGCATCCGTTAAAAAAACAGGTAAAGTAATTGTAATGCATGAAGATACTTTAACCGGTGGTATTGCCGGTGAGATAGCCGCTTTAATTACAGAGAATTGTTTTGACTATTTAGATGCGCCTGTAATGCGTGAAGGCAGCCTGGATACACCGGTACCAATGAATGTGGATCTTGAACACAACTTTTTACCAAAAGAAAGGTTCAAGCAAAAACTAATGAAGCTTTGGAAATATTAGCTCATACACCTGGCAGGTTTAAATATACATACACCTGTCAGGTTTTAAAAACCTGACAGGTGTCATGCAAAAAACAGAGCCTTTTCAACATGGAAAATATTACCACATTTATAATCGTGGCATTAATAACTCTAAATTATTTTATGAAGATGAAAATTATAATTACTTCTTAAAATTGTATAATACCCATGTAAGCCCTGCTGTAGATACTTTTGCCTATTGCCTAATGAAAAATCATTTTCATTTATTAATCAGGATAAAAGAAGAGGATCAAATTTTGACACAACCGATAAAACCGCCACATCAATATTTCTCAAACTTATTTAATGCTTATACAAAAGCGATAAATAAAAAATACGATAGAAATAGTAGCCTTTTTCAAAGGACTTTTAAAAGAAAAGTGATTGATAGTGAAGCTTATTTAAAAAATGTAATATTATATATAAATACTAATCCTGCTCATCATAAATTGGCTGTAAATTACATTAATTACAAATGGAGCTCTTATTCAGAATCCATTTCAGATGATTTTACCAATTTGCAAAAAGATCAGGTTTTAGAGTGGTTTGGAGATAAAGAGAACTTTAAGTCGTCACACGAAAATAAATTGAATACTGTCGATATTGAAAATTACTTAGAACTATAATAATCATGAATACAATTGACCTGAGAAGTGATACAGTTACCAAGCCTTCAAAAGCTATGCTGGAAGCAATGTTTAGTGCTGAAGTAGGCGATGATGTTTTTAATGAAGATCCAACAATTATTGAATTGGAAAAATTCTGTGCGGAGCTTTTTGGTAAAGAAGCAGCTTTATTTTGTCCAAGCGGCACCATGACCAACCAAATTGCTATTAAGGTTCATACACAACCCGGAGATGAATTAGTATGTGATGTGAACTCACACATCTATAATTACGAAGGTGGTGGCATTTCTTTTAACTCTGGTGCACAAGCAAAATTATTACAGGGCAATGAAGGAAGATTAACAGCCCAATTAATTGAACCAAACATAAATTTAGATTTTGATTGGTTAACGCGCACAAGTTTAGTATCTCTCGAAAACACAGTTAACAGGGCAGGAGGGAGCTATTATACTGTAGAACAAATAAAACCTATTGCCGAACTTTGCAAAAAAAATAATTTAAAATTGCATTTAGACGGAGCCCGAATTTTTAATGCGTTGGAAGAATCGAAAGATTCTACACAAGAGACCGGAAAATATTTTGACTCTATTTCCATTTGTTTATCAAAAGGCTTAGGCGCACCCATTGGTTCTTTATTATTAGGTGAAAAAGAATTCATTAAAAAAGCCCGGAAAGTTCGGAAGATCTTTGGTGGTGGTATGCGGCAGGCGGGTATCTTAGCGGCGGCAGGCTTGTACGCGTTAAAAAATAATGTTACCCGTTTAAAAGAAGATCACGATCGCGCAAAAAAAATAGGTCAAGAGTTAAGCAAATTGTCTTATGTAGAATCGGTTTTACCGGTTTACACCAATATTGTTATTTTTAATTTACGATCAGAAATAATTACCGGCGCAGCGTTCGAGAAAAAATTGTCTGATAATGGAATTAAAGTTTCGGCCTTTGGCAAACATACCATTCGTATGGTAACGCATTTGGATTTTGATGATGCTATGATGGAGAGAACGATCGGGGTGTTGAAGGGTTTAATTTAAATCCAAATGGTATTTTAAATTATGAAAAAATTAATTTTTGTTTTAATTTTTCTACCTGTATTTTCTTGCAAAGAAGATAAGTCGAAAAACATCCAAGAAATCATACAGCCTTCCGTTTATAATTCAAGCAGCGAAATACTTAAAAATGATTCACTATTAAACTTAGCAGTTTCGACAGGTAATGAGACAATGTACGCAAATGCATACAGTTATTATTGGTTAACTGAGCGAGCTCATTTAGCACTATATCCTTCAATTATAATGTCTGATAAATACAATTGCGCCATGGCAAGCTTTAATGCTTATTTGATATTAACACAACAAGATGGAAGAGTAGGAAAAGAAAACAATAAAAGTAATAAAAGGACTAATTGTTTAGCAATGTATTATCTTTTAAAAGCGTACGAACTTAAAGATAGTAATGCTGAGATTGAAGTAAAAAGTCTTTTCTCTTCACTAAAAATCCCTAAATCAAATTCTTTCTTAGTGGATATGTCAAAAATAGACTAATTTATTTCACTCTAAAATATTTAATAAATTAGTTAATCTCGATAAAGCCTTTGTAAGAGAAAGTAAAGGGTATAATCAGATGTCATATCGTCCCTACGGGACTTATCCCTTCTTTTATGTGTCTTCTATAATATTTTGTCCCTAACGGGACAATGCAATAAATCTTAATTACTCAATAAATTTAATTTGCTATAAACTGTAGCCACTGGAAAATCTAAAATCGGTTACTTTTGAATTTATTATAAATCCCGTTAGGGATTAAATATTTTAGAAACCAAAAATTATACAATTTAGTCCCGTAGGGACGATATAAAAAAATGGCAAATACATATTCACAAATCTATCTCCAATTTGTTTTCTCTGTAAAATATAGGGATTCAGTAATTCATAAAGATTGGAAAAATGAATTATACAAATACGTTACAGGCATAATAAAAAACAATAATCATAAACTGATCAGTATTAACGGTATGCCTGATCATATTCATATTTTGGTTTGTATGAAACCAACGCAATCAATATCTGATCTGTTACAGGATATAAAAGGAAATTCATCAAAATGGATAAATGAAAAAGGTTTTGTAAAACGTAAATTCGAATGGCAGGAAGGATATGGCGCTTTTTCCTATGGTCAATCACAGATTAAAGATGTTATCGCTTATATTGAAGCTCAAGAAGAGCATCACAAAAAGAAGTCTTTTAAAGAAGAATATATTGATTTTCTAAAAATATTTGAGATTACCTATGACGAAAAATTCATATTTAAGCAACTGATTTAACAGAATGGGAGATCATATTTTATCATAACAATCCGCGTTATCAGCGTTCCATCTAAAACACCATTTTTATCTCGTCCATTTTATCCATGAACTCAAATACCTGGCCGGCTTGCATGGTTTTTATGTTTTCGTAAAAAGGAGATTTAGAAGAAACAACCATTACTTTTTTGTCTTCAATTTTTAAAGGGCCAAGGCCAATAGCCACAAAAAATAAGATCTCCGACATTTCAAAAACTGAACCGATTTTGATAGCATCTGAGATCTGACTAACATCTATTTTTTCTAAAAAAGCGAGTTCCTGTTCGGCTTCAAACAATTGTTTTGTGTTCATGTTGCTATCTATTTGCCCCATAGCGCGTGATATTTCGTATTTATCACCGGCAGTACTTTTATCATTGCTGTTTGCATTATCCTGCGCTTGTGCAATGGCGGCTTTAGCGTTAGAGATGCGTTTATTTATTTGACTTATACATTCTGTTTTAAGCAAATTTTTAAAAGCTATCTTACCGGTAGAAGATTTTAGATCGATCATTAAATAAAATTTAAATTAGAATTTAGGGCAACTCACTAACACTTTTCGGTTACGTTTACGTTTTGAAGCAATTTCGTAAACTATAGAAACTTCGTGTGCGCCTTGTGTATTATTTATTTTTAAATTAGAAACTGTTGCATCGTAACTATACCCAACTCTAAAATTCTTATCAGGAATTTCCAACCCAACCAACAAAGCAAGACTCTCCCTGCTTGGATAACCGGGTTTATACGTTTTTAAAGGCATACCACGATACCATAAACCAATGTTCACAAAGGATTTAAAATAATATGCACCAATATCCAACTGACCATATTTTTGTTCTCCCCGAATGTTGACGCTTGCACTTACAAACTCTTCTAATTTAGTTTTACCCGAACCTCTTGCGCTAATAATAAAACGGTAACCGCCGTGTATACTTCCTGAAACAGGCAACGCTTCAATATTACCAACCATACTTGCGTTTGGCTGATTAACATGTTTTGCGGCAAAGCCAAACCAGTAATTGGTTGAATTAAACAAGCCACCAATACCCATATCAAAATAACTTATCTTATCGGCCGACAAAGCGTCTTGCGAAACTGCGGCACCGGTAACAAACTGATCGTTAAAGATCAAACGTGTATTATCAATTTTCTTTTGGTTCATTACTAAAGAAACTCCACCACGCGCTTCTGAGTATTTACCAAGTTTTACACGATAGGCATAATTTACGCCACCCATGGTTGTTACGAGATTAGAAGTACCGGCATGATCCTGCAAAACAAAACCGCCAATACCACTGTTTATGCCACTAACATTATAATCGTAAGAAGCCATGTAAGTAGTGTAAGCTGTTTTTATTCCGGGCCACTGGTTACGATAGTTTGCAGCAAAACGATGCTCATATGTTAAACCCGTAAATGCAGGATTTAAAAACATGGGTGCGGCATAAAATTGCGTGAACTGAGGGTCTTGCGCTTTAAATTCCGCTAACGAAACAACAAATAATAATATAGTACACACTCTTATAAACATTACTTTTTTACAATTTTAAACTCCAGGTCTTTCTCCACTTTTTCAAAAGCTAAAGGATCAATATCAACAACCAAAGTATTATAACCTTCTGCTTCAACAATAGCTTTATATGATTTTAAAGGATTCATTACTAAAATAAATTTTCCGGTCTTTGGATTTGAATTATACGTTCCATTCACTGTGTTTCCTTCATTATCCAATAAAGTGATCTTTACCTTTGAGGGCATATCATCCTTAAAAGCCACACCGTGTTTTACTTTCAGGTCATTATCACCAAAGCGGGTATCTATTTGATAAATATCATTACTACCAATTGTTTCTTCCTTTAAAGATGAATAATAACCACGTTGCCCATCTACACTTAGGATAAAAAAAACATCGTTACCTATACTATTAATAGGATAACCTAAATTCTCAGCTTTTGAAAATTGATTTGTTTCCGGGTCTGATGTACTTTTAAAAACATCATATTCTCCCATAGTGTTATGGCCTTTGCTACTAAAATACATCGTTACCTGGTCGGGATGTAAAAAAGGGCTATCCTCATCATACAAAGTATTAATGTTTGAGCCCAAATTAAAAGGCAATGCCCAACGGCCGTTCGGTAATTTTTTTATTCGATAAATATCTTTTCCTCCGTAACCCCCGGGACGGTTACTACTAAAATATAATTGACTGGTATCGTTACTAAAACAAGCACTGGTTTCAACAAACTGCGAATTTATTTCTTTAGCCATTTTTTGTAAAGGCTCCCATTTATTATCAATACCTAATCTTGTTATATAAAGATCGCCTGTAACCTGATCAGTTGAAGTTCTGTAAACGATCATACTTTGACCGTCGGGACTAATAGCTACACAAGCATCATTGGTTTCCGTATTGATTGGTGCTTTTACATTTTCTGCTTTTGTCCAGTTTCCTTTTTCTTTTACGGAAACATATACATCTTCAAAATAATTTCCATAAACATCTTTTTTATTATTAGAACTTCCTTCTCTTCTTGAAGTAAAATATATTGTATTCTCATCAGGTACAACAACCGGAACATAATCTGCATACACCGAATTAATTTCAGGACCCATATTTTTAATGATCGAGCGATGCGGTTTATTGATCATTGCTTTTGCCGATTCGCAAACATTGATCATATAATTTGTTTCTTCAATCGTATTCAATCTTTTTTTAGGGCTTTGTTTGTTATAATCATTCAATAACTGAATAGCCTCATCAAAATTTTTCTGTTGATGCTTAATTTTAGCGAGATAAAATTTTGCGTCACCCAAAGTAGATACGGTTAAACTTGAAATAAAAAATTGAGCACTATCAAGCATATAGTTCAATTTAAAGTATGAAATAGCGCTGTTTACACCGGCCTTTTCATTCATGGGTTCCAATATCAATACACGTTTGTAGGCATTCCAGGCGTTTAAATGATCTTCAATATCAAAGCTTAATTGCGCCTCTTTCAAAAGTTCTTTTACCTGTTTTTTATTTTCTTTATTTTGAGCAAATAAAAAAACTCCAGAGAATAGTAAACAATATAAAATATAATTCCTCTTCAGCATAAATTTATTTTAACAATAACACATCACCTGTTTTATTAAAGGTCTTTCCATCAATAAAAGCAGCCGTGATCTTCCATATATACACATCCTGTGTACACATTTTTCCTTTATAATAACCATCCCAGCCATCAGCCGGATTTTTTGTTTCAAATAATAATTCGCCCCAACGTGAATAAATACTGAGTACATATTTTTCTACCCCTCTAATGTTTGGATGGAAAACATCATTACTCTTATCTAAAGGGTCATAAGCACTTCCGGGAGATCCACCCTGGTTGGGTGTAAAGGCATTTGGTACCTGCACAAATGTTTCTTCTAAAGCCAGTATCTTTGAACCTAAGTTAAAAGTATCTCTACAAAATTTTTCACTTGTTGCAATTAAAATAATTTGATGTTCTCCGGGTTGAGTGTATGTATGCGAGGGTTCAAAATCTGTTGATGTACCGCCATCACCAAAAGTCCATTTATAAGATACAGCACCTGTTGAAAGATTATAACATTGTGTTGCCTGGTTGGGAACAAAAACCGTTAAGGGATCAGCTTTAAAAAATGCAGAAGGTTTTGGAAACACTTTTATAATTTTCGTTGCTGTATCCGGACAACCATAACTATCTTTTGCTACCAACTGAACAGTGAATGTTTTATTAACAGAAGATGCATTTATAAATATATTGCTTACACTTCCTGTATTTGCAGTATTTCCGTCTCCATAAGTCCATTGATATTGAGCTACGCCAACAATTGAAGGAAAGAAAACTTTAAGTGGTGTACAGCCACTATCCGGCTGAGCGGCAATAAAAAATACAGGTTGTGGATGAACCACTATGGGTACTTTTAAAGTATCCTTGCAACCATTGCTATTTGTAGAAACAAGGCTTACAATATAATTTTGGTTAAAAGGTATAATATTTGTGTAAACCTGCGAAGGGTTAGTTTGTGTAGATGTATTTGAGTTTCCAAAATTCCAGTTATAAGTACTTGCACCTGTTGAAGTATTTGTGAAAGTTAATTTAGCAGGTGAACAAGCGGGAGTATCAACTAACATAGCCGACATTGGTCTTGCAAATAAAATAATTGGTTTTACAATTGAATCGTAACAATTGTTTACGGTACCAACAACCAATTTTACACTATAGGTAACCGGGCCGGAGCCGGGAGCATTTGTAAATGTGGCCACAGGATTGTTAACACCAGAAGTATTGCCATTACCAAATAACCAGGCGCTACTATTATTGCCGGTACTTGAATTTGCAAACGTAACCACAAGTGGTGAACAACCCGATACAGGTG
>JACDED010000113.1 GCA_013816615.1 Bacteroidota bacterium | reverse complement strand
GTAGATAGCTGGGCCTGGATCAAAATCACCGATAAGACCAAACAATCCTGTAGAATAAACATTTTGTGCTGCGTCTACAGCAATAGAAAAACCATAATCATTTCCAGTGCTGCCCATATTTTTTGCCCATATAAAATTACCTGAAACGTCTAATTTTAAAATAAAGATCTCGGCGTTATTAGTAGAGGCTGGTGTTAAATTAAAAATTCCAGGTCCCGGATCAAAATCTCCTGAACCTACAAAAATACCAGTGGTATAAACGTTTCCTGAAACATCAACGGCTATTGACAACCCTTGATCACCCGACTGACTCCCTCCAACATTTTTTGCCCAAACAAAATTACCCGAAGCGTCCAGCTTTAAAACGAAAATATCATCTAATCCATTAGAAGTTAAATTAAAAAAACCAGCACTGGGATCGAAATCAGTAATTCCACCAAAACGACCGGTTGTATAAACATTACCATTGGCATCAACAGTAATAGCATTGGATGAAATAACATTGGTGTTTTTTGCCCATATAAAATTTCCTGACGCGTCAAGTTTTACAATAAACGTTTTAGGGTTTCCTGATAAGTTGAATACACCTGGCCCCGGATCAAAATCAACTGTTCCATTAAAGCTCCCCGTTGTGTAAACATTTCCCGCCGCATCTGTTGTAACTGCATAACCTTCGTCTAAGGCACTTCCACCTATTGGTTTTGCCCACTGAAAATTTGGTTGCTGTGCCAATGACAATAAAGTTGTAAAAGAAAATACAAATACTATAATTGTTTTTTTCATTGCTTTGTTTGAAATTATAAAATGTTTATTAATGTTGTTCTCAGGATTATTTTCCTAATTACGAAACTTTATCCTTTAATGATCTTCTCAACGGCAATTAATTTTTCTTTATTGTAAAGCTGTAAAAAATAAATACCTGTTTTAAATTCTTCAAGATCTAATTGACTTTTTAATTCTGATTCAAAAACAATTCTACCTAAAAGATCAATAATTTTGATCTTTAATTTTTCCGTTGAAGTAAAATTTTCTAATTCAATGTTTAAAATACTATTTGTTGGGTTAGGATAGATCTTTAACAGGCCGTAATTAAATCCGTTCTCATTTAAACCAACAGTTTGACAATAAAAAACTGAGCTGTCACAACCCATACTATCTATTTTAGTAATGCTATAAGGTTTCGGGTTTGATGCGAAGTACAATTCATTAGCTGTTAGAAACGAACCATTTGCCGTAAGGTTCAGACTTCGGATATATTTACTGTTCTCACTTGCATCATCCCTGCTAAATAATTTTTTCCATTTAGTATTACCATCTTTATCAGTTTTGATTAATCGTAACATGGCTTTATCACTTAAATTATAATTTGATAATGTATCAAGATGGCCCCCAAAGATAAGATCTCCATTTGGTAATTCATTGACTGTAATTATTCTGTTATGAATAGATAAAGTATCATACTCCTTATACCAAATAAAATTATTTAGATTATTAAGATCGATCTTTACAGCATATCCTTTATAACGAGGCGTGCCATTTGGTCCGCCCAAGCCATTGCATTGATTATTCTCTCCAACAACAACAATTTTTTTATCTTTTGTCTGAATAAGATCTCTAAATGTTTGGGTACAAAAACCAAAAGACTTTCTTTGAAGTACATTTCCTAAACTATCTGTAACAATTAAATTACCATAATTTGTATATGCAGCCGCAGTGCCGTTGCATTGATTGCCGGTAATTACTATTTTTTTCGTTAAGCTATCTTGGATCAAATTATATCCTTCCTGAATGTCTGGAACTACTTTATGTATTTTTTTTCGCCACAATTCAACTCCTGTCGAATCTGTTTTAATTAACATTGTCGTCGTGATTGGGTTTACAGGATCACCAAAAAGTCCAGTCATTAAAAAGCCATTATCAACACTTCTTACAACTCCTTCAATATATAAATAGTCATTGGAGTCATAATATTTTTTTTGCCAGAGTGTATCGCCATTATAATTAAATTTAATAAAGACTGAAAAGTATTTATTATTACTATCTCTAACAGCTGTGTAAAAGTAAAAACAGTTTTCTCCCTTAATTACAGACCTGCTATAGATCCCGTAATTATCCAGGTATTCAAATTTATCATTTCCATAATCCTTGTGCCATAATTCCGTTCCTTGTGCATCGGCCCCTATTATTGTTAAACGGTTGCTGCCTGTTGGTCCATCAAAAGTAAAGCCTGTCATAATAATATTTCCATTTGGCGCTTCTATCACATCCGTACAAACAGAAACAATGGAACCGGTTGGAAAATAATTTTTAGAAAAACCACCCTGGCCAAACAAAATTTGTTTGATCAGGATGGTTATTATTATGAAAAGAGTTTTTTTCAATTAATTAAATTTACAAAAAAAAATTATTTTATGCAAACCACTTTGGTTTGATAAACCTGTACTTTGTCTTTATAAGCTTCTAAAAGGTATACACCTGACGTTAAATTATCTAAGTTTATTATTGTTTTAATATTTGCTTTTACATCTGCTTCATAAACGATTTTTCCTAAAGTACTAACAAGGGTTATGTGCACGGAATTTTCATCTTTACTTTTATAAGTAAAATTTACCTGATGGGTAGCCGGATTAGGATAAACAGAAAAATCTGAATTTATTTCTTCGCCGAATAAGGGGCTATTAATGCTTTTATTAATACCATTTTCCAGATAAGGTAGTAAATGTGGAATAAAATAATTTTGACCGGTTGCAAATTTTAAAATACTTTGGGCCGAGCCTAAACCATCTTTCTCAGTACTTAAAACATAATTTTCTAAAAAACTTTTAGCTGAACAATTACTTTTTAAAGCATATGCCTTTTGAGGATGCTGATGAATGCTTATCAAAGTTTGTTGCAATTCTTTCCAATCATTTTTATTATTTAAACTATTTGCATTTTGTTGGGCCATTGTAAAATCGCCTTTGTTTATGTATGCGTATGTTAAAAGAACATCTGCGTCTTCCATCTGCGCAGGATTATTTTGTAATAAAGCAATAACACTGTCTTTACTTGAAGAGAGGCTATCCAGTAAAAAATAATTTAATTTGCTGTATATCGCTGTTTTCAATTCCTCTGAAACATTATTTGAATTTGCAGCTTTAGCAGTTGTGTTTTCAATAGTTAAACTGCCAATGTAGTTATTAATATTAACTAGTCGACCGCTGCCCCCACCACCGCCTTCAGTCTCAGTTGTAGGACAATGAGCTGCTAAGTAAGCAATTCCTGAATTTGTGACTATTAGTGCTACATCACTATTTTGAGGTTGTGATGTAGGCCTTGTATTTGCGTCTGAATTAGCAGGATGGCTAATTGTTCTGGTGCTTGTACTTTCGATATACCATTTGTTTTCACAATTACTGCATTGTGAAGCTGCGGCATATTTATTCCTAACTAAGGTATAGCCAGAAGAACTTGTTCCTTGAATTTTCATCACTGTTGGTGAACTCGTGCCAACCACAGCAATATCATATAAATTAGCTGACGGAGTAAAATCGTTACAATTCATTTTAAGTCCATCTGTATTATTAGTAGTACCGCTATTATTATTCTGTGCGTCTATACCTACCAAAAAATTTGCAAAGCTATTGCGATAAATTTTATGAAGGCCTGTTGTACTGTTATTCACATAAATGCCAACATCGTTTGCAAAGCCCGCACTGGATTCTAAAAATGTATTATTTTTAACATTATAGTATTTACAATTGTTTAAATATAAACCACAGGCCCCATAACCAGCAGATGCTGTGCGTACATAATTATCAGTAAATACTGGCGTAGTCATGGTGTTAAAATACGTGCTGTTAGAAATGTTATCGTAAAATTCTGTATTGGTAACACTTACAACACGTAATGGGTTTGAGTTATCGGCATAAATTCCGTTGACCAGATTTTTAAATGTGGTTTTAATTGTACTGTATTGGTCTACAAAATATTTTGCATCAATACTGTAAATTCCATTACCACGAGCCATAGTTGCGTAAGCTGAGCCGGCAGAATATTCAAAATTACAACCTTTAAATTGAACCCCGTCAACATTATACATAGTAACATGATGGCTTGGTGCTGCGCCTGAGCGCAATGCACCTGTAGTATTAAAATTACAGCTTGTAAAGAATCCTTTGTTACCGCCTAATGGGCTGTAATAATAATAAAATTCAACGCTGCGCACATTGTTAATGAAATTTGCCGTGGTGCAAACCACCACTCCTCCAGTACTATTTGCATCCATAACGCCACTTGTATTTGTTGTATAAGTGCAAATTGCATTTTGTGCATCACTAAGCGTACCACCGTTTAATATTTCTATTATGCCCTGGTAAATTGCATATCCACCGCTATAATTTTGATTTTGAGTATTGTCTCCATCAACCTCAATCCCTTTCCATAAACCAGTTTTACACCAACCTGTAATTTCGCCTCCATCTAAAACTAGCTTTGCACCTTTTTCTACCTTTATTTTTCCATCAATTGCCATTGCTACTTTACATTTTATTGTAAGTGTATTGCCTGCTTTTACAACTATATCCTGATACATTTGAATATCGAAGTCCCATATTTCATTACTATTAATATCCCAAGTATGCACATGATCGCTTACCATATCTTTTGCGAATTGCCTTATCGCACTTTTATTTGGCAGAGTTAAATGCATATTTCTATACCGACGTCCGATTTGTTTATATGACATCCAGTCATTAGGATACTGACCACCCATTAAATTATTGCTCTTAAGGACAAAATAACTGTCTCCATATTCATAGCATGCAGCACAAGTAGGTGTTGGCGATACAGTACTCCCGCCTGTGCCCGCACAGTATGGCATAGGGCTTGGAAAAACATCATCTAAATAATCCAGGGTATTACAAGTGTTTTGAAAAGCAAACCCCCATTCGGAACCACCGCCAGTTCCGTCTGCATAAGTATGCCCTAAACCAAAACAATGACCGATTTCGTGTGCTAGATTATTTGTCATAAAACCCGGGTCATATAAATTTGGACTTATAAATACTGCCGGGTAAGATAAGCCTGTAGAGAGACTTGTATATGCAATTTGTTGCGGATCAGTATTATCATTAGTATATATTATAGGCAAACCCTCTTCTAATCTATCCGGATCAATTCCATTAATATAAGTAATATATGTCCCAGGGTTTGAACTAAAGTAAGTTGCGGTACTATTGTAAAAATAAATATTTGTTATTTCGTATCTAATCCTTGTATCAAATGTACCAGTAAACGTTGCTAATGTTGGGGATGTAATAGAATATGTGTATGTTCTTGGAGAAGAATACCTGTCAACATAATCAGTAGTCGCAGTTGGGCTTCTTACAACTGTCATAAGTGTATTATAAATACTAGTTATTACTGAAGGTGTAATTGCAGGATCTTCCCATTGATTAACCTCATCTACAGTACCATCATCTTTTGTAAAAATATGAAGGGTTACTTTCAATGTAATCAAAGGATCTGTAGTATTAGGAACAAAAGTATTTGCTTGTCTATATTTCGATGTATAAGCTGTGGAGGAGGATGTACAACCCGCTATTACGCTGGATATAGAAGCCGTTGGTTGATTTACACCACCACAAGGGTATGTTTGAGCAGTTGCAAAATTTATTCCTGTAATAAAAAACAAGAATAAAATCATTTTTGTTTTAATTTTTCGTATCATGATTTTATGTTTAATAGTTAATAATTTAATAAGGATAGCATTAAGAATCTATAGAGGCTTAATTGTTTAAAGGAGATAAGGACTTGTATTAACAAGTTTATTAAATATAATTCATGTTGTCAATAGGTAATTTTACCTATTTTTTGAGTGTTAAAAACACGATAATTTATTGATTATCAATAAAAGTCAAAAAACTCCAATACTAAAAAAATCTAAATAATGTAATTGGGGAACTTAAATAAATTACTTCAACAGCTCCATTGCCTCTTGTATAGAGATAATTTCGCTTTTGAAAGTAGCAATGATAAAGGCATCGTAAAAGCCCTTTGCTTCAAGGTCTTTGCGGTATTTCTCTGCTGCATCATAACCGGTAAAGCTACCTGATGAGTAACGGATGCTACCTGAAACGGTAGTTTGTTTTTCAACGTCTTTCAGATCTTTAAATTTCTCGTCAGTAATTTTTTCTAATACCGGTTTTTTTAGTGCGCCTAACTGGATTTTAAAGGTCACTAAGGTTTTATCAACCGAGCTGAATATTTTTTCTTCGTTAAGATCTTCCTTGTATGATTTATCAACGGTTGCTTTTGTTTGGTTCAATGGAATACGTTTACCTTCTTTATACGCTGTTACAAAGGCATCGCTATAACCCTGCACCACAAGATCGGCACGTATTGCAGCGGCTTCTTCAATAGTTTTATACCCTTTTGTTACGTAACGGAAAATGCTTTCGCCTGTTTTTAATTCTAGCACACCGGCACTGGTATTAAATACACTTGTAGAGATCTTATTTTTAAATGCTCCTAACTGAACACGGTAAACAACATCTGTTTTGCTGAAGGCGTCATCAATTACTATTTCTGTTGTATTTGTATTTACAGCTGTATTTGTACCTGTTGGATTAGCAGTTGATGTTGCAGAATTTAAAGCCGTTAATTTTGCAAAATCTTCATCTTCTTTCTTAATTAAGGCTGCTAATTCTTCATCGCTAACCTGTGTAATATTTTTTCCTTTAATTCTTGATACACCTGCATTTTTGTTACCGTCTTTTCTGAATTCATCTCTGCGTTTAACAGCAGTGCTAATTTTATCGTAACTGCCGGATGTATACACAACGGTTGTTCCGTCATCTAAGGTGGTTGAATTAATATCGCCAATACTTAATAAAAATGCAAGCTCATCCGTTGGAATTGAACCATTATAACGCACTAACTCTACAGTAAATGCTTCTTTATTGCTACCCAGTTTTGTTTTTTTCTTATCCAGCGCAAAATAATTTCCAATGTATTCGGTTGTTGCGCCAACACCTGTAGAATCGTTCATGTATTGCGCATACCACGAAGCCCAATAATCATCTGTTTGTCCAACACCTTTTTCGTTTACCGGCACACCCGCAGCCGTTGCCAATTCATCATCCCTGAAATTAGGAATTCCATCTTTATCATCATCCAACGGACAACCTTTTGCGTCTACAGCAACGCCGGGTTCTGTTCCCTGGCAATCATCTGAAAGATCGGGAACACCGTCTTTATCTCTATCTTCTTTGTCAAATGCCAACCAGAAGTCATTGTTAAGAGTATCCTGTCCAAGTTTTTTCTTCTGACGGGGTTTTGCAATAAGATCGTATTGTAATGCAAACGATGTGTAAGTGAAATTATCTTTTTGTTTAGTGCCAATTCTATTGCCTAAGCTTTTATTGGATACACCATCTAAATAATCCGTTGTAGAAAAATAATATTGAAAATTTAATTTAAGATCAACTCTGTCTGTAACTTTTACTACTGCACCTCCACCAATAGGAAACGACCAGGCGCGCTCAGGATATTTTCCAAAACCATCTAAATTACGCTCACGAATATCTGTTTCGTAATAATAATCACGCACAAGGTCTTTAGCGTTTTGAGCATCAGCCGAACCTTCTGCTTTATCTTTTATGCTTCCGTCGCTCCAGTAATGGTAGGGGTTTCCATCCTTATCTAAAAGATCGGTCTTGCTTAAGAACTCAAAGCCGGTAACACCAAAGCTTATAAAAGGACGTACTTTATACATATCAGGAATAAAGTTTCCGAAATCGTACATTAAATTAGCGCCACCTGCTCTTATCTCTGATTGAAAATTCTCATTCCTGTTCAATTGATATTCATTGGCACCAAGCTTACCAAACATGATATTAAAATTTAGCTGTAGATATGGTGTAAGGCGTTGCGAGATATTAAGATCGTAAGCCATGCGCGCCGTTAAAGGTGATTGAAAATGTTTTTGATAAAGATCGCCATGATAACCGAGACGACCCATACCAAAAGAGATCTTTGGTTTTAATTTTTGATCGGCGTAACTGGTGGTATCTCCGGGTCCGCCTAAACCATTGGCTTCGGGATCTATTCCAGGTCTGTAAAGACCTTCACCGGCAACGGTATTAGTTGGTCTTGTTAATGGATTAAGAATGTTGTATAAAGAATCGCCTGCTTTTTCGAATGGGCCTTTGTAAAGGGAAACAGGTTCTTTTTCGTTAATGTAATGCTGCAATAATTCATCAGGAGAGAGCCTATCCAAAAAAATAAGCGATGTATCTGTTTGAGAACGAACAGTTACAGAAACTAAAATTATAATAAGAAGTATTAGTTTCCTCATAAGAGTTAATGTTCTGTAAAAATAGAAAAAAAATTCTATTTATACCACTTTTGGTTGCTAATCATTAAAGCTTCCTGAACGGTGATACGCTTGCTTTGGTTATATGCAACAACAAATGCGCCTTTAACTCCGTTATTGTTTCTAATAACCTCTCTTTGATCGCGTGCGCCTTTATATTCGTTATGAGAACCTACCATGAATTTAGAAAAACCACCTTGTAATTCGCTTTTAATGGTTTCAGAGATATTAAACTGGCGTTTTAAGACTGAAGCTGTAACGTTACCATTTGTAAAAGCACCAATTTGTACCATGTAATTTACATTGCCTTCTTGTTTTGTAGTAGGCTCAGTAATAGTGTTGTTGGTGTTATTAGTGTTTGTATTATTAATAGTAGTATTTGAAGGTGTTTCTGTTGGCGTTGTAACAGCAACTACAGTTGGCGTTATGGCAGATGTAGTAGTGGTGATAACCGCAACAGTTGGTGTAGTAACTACAGCTTCAGTTGGAGTTGTAACTGCAACAGTAGGAGTAACAACAGCAACAGTTGGTTCAGTTACAGCAGTAGTTGGTGTATTATTTGCAATTATATCTGTAATAGTAATAGCAAGCTGTTCAGCTGGTAAAGCATATTTTTTACTTTGATTATCTTCCAGGTAAGAATACTCACCGTGTAAAGTAACATATACAGAAGTTTTAGCGGTTAATGAATACGATAACTCTAATTCATCTTTTAAAAGAACGCTCACCCAAACAAATTTTACTTTACCATCAGCTACTGAAAAAGAACTACCGTCTGTACTAATTGCTTTAGCAGTAAGGCCTGCAGGCAGGTCATCGCTGTATCTTGCAAAACCTCTGGTGGCACCTTTTTGTACTTTTAAATGCACAATATATTCAGCATCGCTTGCTCCTTTTGTAATAGTTCTGATCACAGTTACTTTTCCTGCAGGCTCTTTATTAGATGATGATGTAGATTCTGTATTAGTAGTTGTAGCAGCTACAGTATTTGTATTACCAGTAGTAGTATTTGCTGTTGAAGTTGTTTGGGTTGGTGTAGTTGTAACGTTATTGGTAGTTACTGCTGTAGTGCTTGAACCCGCTTCAATAGTAACTTCTATTGGCGTCATTTCTACCACCTGTTTTGCATTATTTTCAACGTAAGAATATTTTGCACCTATTGTTTTTGCACCTGAAGCGGCTGATGAAGCAACTAAAGTAGCTTTAACAATAATATCAGATTCGCTTGGAAGGCTTGCCCATACCCATTTTGCAACGCCATCGGCAAAGCTGAAATTAGCACCTCGGTTATCACCTTCTTTTAGTGTTAAACCCTCAGGTAATTCTAACTGAAGCTTCGCAAAGCCGCTCATGCTGCCTTTGGTGATCTTTAGCTCGATAGGCACTTCTTGCCCTGCTGTTATCGTTTTAGGAATATTACCCGATACAGTAATTCCATTATCTCCACCAAATAAACTATATAAGAATATGGTGAAAGCGTTAACCAGAATAAATAAGAATTTTATCATGGCACTAAAATACCTTAAGTAACCGCTGGCTTTTGCCTAGTACTTAATGTTTTAGTAACGACAACCTGTTAACTGTAATAAACATTTGATTGTTAATTTCTATAACGAAGATGTTCTTCCCCCATCAACCGGTAAATTGATACCATTGATGTAGGCCGCGGCCGGCGAGGCTAAGAAGGCTACTGCGTTAGCAATTTCGGTTGCATCTGCAAACCTGCCTAAAGGTATTTCATGAAGCATTTCCTGCTTCACTTCCTCATTATTCACATTTGTTTTTAATGCTTTATTTTCAATAATGGTTGATAAACGTTGTGTAGCTGTTGCCCCGGGAAGGACATTATTTACTGTAATTCCAAATTTACCCAACTCATTGGCCATTGTTTTTGCCCAGTTACCTACCGCGGCACGGATAGTATTACTTACACCCAAATTTGGTAATGCCTGTTTCACGGACGTGGAGATAACGTTTATCACTCTGCCGTAACCACTTTGTTTCATTCCTTCCATACAGGCCTGTGTTAAAACATGGTTACATATTAAATGGTTATTAAAAGCTGACAGGAATTCGTCTGTTTTAGCGTTGGTAATTGGTCCGGAAGGCGGGCCGCCGGTATTATTAATAAGTATGTTCACAAAACCGCTGCGTTGAATGAATTGTTCAACCAGTTCTTTTAATTTTTGAGGCTCGCTAAAATCCGCACATATATATGAGTGTAGCTGCGAACCGTTATCGCTTAATTCGGCTTTAGTAGTTTTTAAAGCCTGTTCGTTTCTTGCAATTAAGGTTACGTTGGCTCCCATGGCAGCCAGTTCAAGGGCTACAGCCTTACCAATACCTTGTGTGCTTCCGCAAACAATTGCACGTTTATTTTTAAGATCTAAATTCATATTATATTATTTCAATATTTTATTTAATTGTTCACTGGCCAGGTCTCTTTCAAACCCGCGCGATACAGCGTAATTTAAAACAGCATAAAATAGTTTTTGTTTCTCTTTTACTTTTGTTTGCCTTATTTTTTTTTCGAGAACTAAAGTAAGAATATTTATATAATCATCGCCATCAATGCTTTTTAAGGCTTTGTTAATAGAGTAATCAGAGATCTTGTGTTTTTTTAATTCTATTTTGATCTTTATTTTGCCCCAGTGCTTTATTCTGAACTTACCGCCGGCAAGAGCCATGGCAAAGCGTTCTTCATTTAAAAAATTCTCACTTATTAATTTAGAGATGACCTCCTCTACTTCAATTTCCTTTAAACCGTATTCGTAAAGCTTATACCGGGTCTCGTTTTGAGAGCGTTCCTGGTAAGCACACCATTGTTTAATTTTGTGCTCAGCCATTTCGGGCGATAACAATAATTTCTTTACTTTGTGTTCCGAAAAATCCACCAACAAAGAAACTGTTTAAATTTCAATTCTACAACAAACCAAACAAAAGCTTAAAAACCCTTAATTCATAAGGGTTTTAAGAGATTTTGATTTATGGTGGTTTAGGTGCATTTATGTTACTTTCTGGCATTTTTGTTACCTATTTGTTACTCCAAAACACTCAAAGGGTTACATGATAGTTCACGAACCCAATACAAAAGTTACTAATTATAGAACTTTGTATTGGGGTATTTATTAACCTTTAAAAACAATAGATTATGAGTGTTAAATTGAGAGAAAAACAGCTAAAAAGCGGACAAATATCCTTCTATTTGGATATTTACCATGAAAAAAGAAGGTGGTATGAATTTTTAGATATCCATATCCATAAAAACAGACCTTGTAGTGATGACAAAGAAAAAAAGAGATTAGCGCAAGAAATACGAGCCAAAAGAGAACACGAATTAATAATTGAAGATAATGGCTTACAGGATAAAAAGAAAAAACTTGCTTGCTTCGTGGCATTTTTTGAAGAGTATGTCAAAGAAAGAAATTATAACGGGTTATATGAGGGTGCATTATCCAGATTGAAAAAGTTTGCAGGCAAACAGCCCGTGCCCTTTTCAAAATTAAGCGCACAATGGATGAAAGATTTTGAACGTTATTTACTTACCTATATAAGGAACAATACAGCACTAAGATATTTGCATGTAATAAATGGCGCATTTAATGAAGCGATACGAAAGAAGATTTTAACAAGCAATCCGTGGCATGACGTACCCCACAACCAAAGAATGAAAATGCAGGATGTGTTTAGGAACTCCTTTTCAATTAATGAACTTCAATTATTAGCCAGCACACCTTGCAAAATAAAAAAACAGGTCAGGCAGGCTTATTTCTTTTCCTGCTTTACGGGATTAAGATGGAGTGATGTCAACCCTTTAAGATGGGATGAAATAATTATCAAAGAAATTGAAGGTAAAGAAACTTATATGATCTATTTTGAACAGGAAAAAACAGAAGGGATAGAATATTTACCAATTTCAGATAATGCCATAGAAATCATTAAAGAAAGAAAACAGGAATCTCTATTGGAAGAAAAAAGCGTTTATGTTTTTCCTGAAATAAAAGAAATTGAGGGGACTAGAAAAATTTACCAAAGGGTTAAAACTGCCTTGAAAAAATGGGCAAAGGCTGCCGAAATTGATGAAGAAAAATTACACTTTCATAGTGGGCGGCATAGCTTCGCCACAAATGTTTTAGAAAGTAGTGATAGCGGCGACCTTTATACAGTTTCAAAATTGTTAGGGCATAAAGACATAAGAGCAACACAAATATATGCTCATGTAAGAGATAAACGTAAAATAGCAGCAGTTAAAGCATTACCTAAAATTAATTTTAATATTTCAATTCAGCCAATCTCTAAAAAGCCAACAAAAAACAAACTTGTAAAGAACAAAAAGAAAATCGTCGTAAACGTATTACCCAAAGTAAATTCAAAATCATCAAAAGCAGCATAATAATTAACCAGTAAAAAAAGCCCGACATAAACGGGCTTTTTTTATAAACTGAAGTTAATTTTAACCTTTAAAATAATTATATTTGTTTATGGAATACAATGAAAATTACGACCTAGTTTTAAATCACTTAACTTCTCACGAATCTGTTTATTCAAGGCTCAATGAGGAAATTTATAGGGATTATAAACAGATGTAACAAAATCAACATTACAGGGCGATACTGTGTTTCCTGCTGTTGCTCCGAAAGTTGAATATTTATTATATGATTTTGAACCAATAATTGTATCTTTTTTATACTTAATTTGGTAGTGATATGCACAACTGGATGTATTTGTATTTGCAGAAGTTTGTTTCCAATAGTAATTGGAGTCAATGGGAATTTTTTTATACTGTGCGTATGCAGTTATGCAAATTAGTGAAAGTAAAAACGCTTGTACTTTTTTATTCATATTTATTGTTTCAATATTTTATATGTTCTTTGGTAAGAGCCGCGATGAATGCTTAAATAATATAATCCCGATTCAAGGTGATTTAAATCTATATCCTGATTTGGTAAAGGGTTATTTAATAAAAAAATGTTTTGACCTAATGAATTACAAATGCAAATCTTATCGAAAGGTTGTTTGACATTATTAGCGATTGTGATCTTATTATTTGCTGGGTTTGGATAAAAAGAAACATTTTCCAAAATTTGTTTCACTTCATCAATGCTGGTATAAGTAACAACTGTTATATTTAGTGAATCACTATTATAGGATTTTTGAACATTGCAACCGGGGAATACAAAATTATCATATTCAATAAGTTTTACTTTAACCTTGTACTTTCCCTGAGGTAAGGGACTAATTTTAACTATTTCATCTATAAAAGTAATTGTTGAAAGACCTGTAGTACAGCCCTTTATTGTGGCTGTAACAATAGTATCTAAAATACTAACACTCTTGCTTGTAACACCTCCTAAATTACTAAAGCCTCCGGTAACTCTTAAAAAAACAGTATCAACGGTAGTAATGAAACTACCATTGAGTACTGTTACAGATGTTATTGCTTGCCCTTTTAAAATAGTGAGACTAATGAAAAAAAATAAAATAAATATTATTCTTTTTTTTATCAATGAGTTATAATTTGTTTAAAAGTTTGAGTTTGACCGTTTTCTACTTTTAAAGTTACGAAATAAATCCCATTAATTAAATTTGAAGTTGAAAGTTCTTTTTCATTTGAACTATTATTGAAGATTACATTATCCTGATAAAGAAGTTTGCCCATCACATCCATAATACGAATCTCAGCCTTTTTTGGTTGGGTTGCATCGCAATGAATAACGATTTTATCATTTGCAGGATTAGGATAAACATAAGCACCTGAATAGTTTTTCTCTTTTTCATTAACACCTGCCGTGGCATCATAAAGATGAAGCGTATAAGCAAAACTTATAGGGTTTGAAGACGTTAAATCCATCGGATACCAATGACCAGAAGGAACATAAGATGAACCATTCCACATCATATTTTCATAAATATACCCTTTTAGTACTGCTGAGGAATTTGTATAACTGTTAAGTACTACACCTGTGTGGTTTGGAACAAAAGATTCTTGTTCAACTAAAGCGAGTGTGGTAGATGCGGTTAAAAGATCGCCCGGCAAATTACTTCTTGCATCTCGTTTCCAAGCATCAATAATGCTATATGTTCCAACGCTATGAGAATTGGTATAAGTAACTTCGTATTTATTCATTAATGCATAGCCCGGTCCGAAGCCATTCCATGTTTGAGGAAACCAAAGCGACTGCAAAGTAGCTATTTGAACTACGCTGCAACTGGCTAATGTTGTATTAACTTGATGATGCTTGACCAAGTATTGTGGTAGAATTATTTGTTGCATTGCATTCCCTGCATTTATTCTACCTGAGCCGACTTGCAATGCTGAAACCGTCATTGTACTAGTAGTTTTCTCCATTATTTTTTCTACATCCTCAGGAGCAATGTTATTTGGTTTTTGAGGGTGATTATTTACATAGCTCATCATTAAGGCAGATACTCCAACTGCATGTGGAGCTGCGAAGGATGTTCCTTGAGCTAATGATGTTGAAGGATTGGGGGTTGCCGAATTCCAAACTAAGTAATCAGTAGTTGTATTAGTTTGCTTAGCAATAACATTATACAGGTCTGGATGTGCAGGTGCAACAAAATCCAAATATTTACCTCCACTAGAAGATCCTTGCGCACTCGTCCATCTTCCACCTGTCCCATCTACACCACCAACGCACATATTATATTCATCTTTAAAGTTAGCAGCATTATTTGTAACACTTGTTGTGAAGGCAACATTTTCTTTGTTCCCTGAAGAAAAAACAATTAAGCACTCATTTTCAAAAACAGTTTTCATTACATCTTTAAGTACCATTAAATTTGGAAATGGAATTGTAAAGTTGGATGGTATTTCCCATGAATGATTTTGAATATGCAAACCTTGACCAATGTTTGCAGTTGGACTTGTTAGAGCTCCATCTATCATTGCATTTTGAATTTTATCCATGCCGGCAGAGAATGCTGCTGCGCCACCACCATTATCATTTCCTTCAAAACATTTCATATCGTATAGACTTACGCCGGGATTATTTTGCGCAGCATCACCGCCCGCAATTCCTGATACACCGAATGCATTGTTTCTAATTCCTCCTATAATTCCTGCAATGCCGCTACCATGACCATATTTATCTATGGGAGTTGAACTTCCATACGGCAACGTATTATAATAATCAAACCCATCAATAATTTTAGAAGTACTATTTAGATTAAAGTCTGTATGTGTTGGATTGATGCCTGTATCAAAAACACCCGCTTTAATATTTGGATTTCCAACTTCAACGCTCCATGCTGGCGTTGCATTTATGCTACTGAGGCTGTATGTTACAGTTCCATCTAAACCAGCTGAGTTTCCATTTGCATAATCAACATCATTTGGCGGAGTGCATAATTGTACATAATAATTTAATTGAGCCGCATCTATTAAGCCAAATGCGTTTTGTAGTTGTTTTTCCAAAACAGTATCATTTGTAGATTCTCATCATAATAGGCCACCTGTACTCATCCAAAATAGGCCACTCATTCTCACCAAAGTGTACCATTGATTCTCATTCAAAATAGGCCACTTTAAAAAGGGTTGTTTTAAGAGCAT
>JACDED010000112.1:15483-15933 GCA_013816615.1 Bacteroidota bacterium | reverse complement strand
ACCGTCATATATGCCAAACCAATTGCACCGCCAATAAATAATTGTTTTTTCTTTTCAAAACCCGCCCATTTAAAAGCACCCATCATTAAGCGTGAAGTTTGGTAGTTGGTAAATACATGGCCAACTTTATCCATTTGCAGCCACTCATCGTTATCATTAAAAAAATGGAATTTACCGGTATTGTATTGTTGGTACCATGCCTGGTTTAAATAAATTAGTGAACCTGTGGTTAACACGGCCGATGAAGTTGCTAAAATGATTTTACGGCGTTTGTAATTAGGAACTTCTTCGTAATACTTATTATTGACCTTTAAAATATCAGATCTTAAATTGATTTTTCGCGGCACATCATCAACGCAAAAACTATCATTATTTGCCACCAAAAATGTTGACGAAATAATTAATAGAAAAAAGATGCAAATTGATGTGTTGCGCATTTAAACAAAGATA
>JACDED010000112.1:0-15473 GCA_013816615.1 Bacteroidota bacterium | reverse complement strand
CAAAGATAGTCCTTAATTAAATATGGTTAGAATTTTAGTGTTTGATTTTACTGTTTATTTAAATGCAAGCACGTATCCTTGAAAGTTTGCCTTTTGAATTATTTTTTTTATCTTTAATAAAAGAAATCGATGAAACATTTTTACAAATTCATATTTATATTCTGTTTATCCTTTGTCGGCAAAACACAGATCAACACTTATTTTAATAATAGTCCCTGCTGGAGAACACAAAGCATGTGCGCAATAGGCCAAACATGCTATACCGTTAATGTATATAATTATTTTACTAATGGCGATACCTTAATTAACGGGTATCAATATAAAAAAGTTTATAAAAAAGGTTATAGTTATGCCCAGTATGGCGCTCCCGGTCCGCCAAGCCAGGGCAATCCATGCCTATCTCCGCCGCCAACCTATTTTTATGGCCCGGGCTTAAGTTTCTTTATCAGGTCGGCCGGTAAAAAAATATACGGCCGAAACGTGCCCCTTACTTTTTCTTCCGGAGGTGGCGACACATTGCTTTACGATTTCGATCTGCATATGGGGGATACTTTACCTAATACATGTATAAATCCTTCTTCGTCAATTTTTAAGGTTACAGCGATTGACAGTATAAATACACTTAACGGCTGGATGAAACAATTTAAGCTGAATAATAGTACCAACTACGATCTTATAGAAGGTATGGGGTATAAGAATGGCCTCATTGAATTAATGCCTCCAAACGTTATGAGTTGTGGATGGAACCTGCAATGTTACAGCCAGGATAATACAGCCTACTATCCATCTACAAGTGTATCGTGTATGTTAACTACTGGTGTTCAGGAAAATTCGAACATGGCTCAAAAACCATTGGTTTATCCTAATCCATCTAATGGAATTTACAAAATATATTTACTTGAAAATGCCACAAAGATCGAAATACATAATATTACCGGACAACTGATACAGAGTTATTTGCAACAAAGCAATACATATGAGATAGACTTATCAAAGGAATCTTCGGGAATTTATATTCTTAATTGCATTGACAAACAGGGAACTATTAGGTCTGTAAAACTTATTAAGAACTAACATAAAATTAAAGATGGGCGGCTTCTATTGGTAAAATTTTGCTCTCCTGCCAGGGATTTTAAAAATCATTATAATCGATAAGATCCTGTATCGAATTAAGATTAACATTCTTCTTCATTTTTGGTGTAATAGGAATTTGAGGATTGCCCATAGAGTTATTGTTATCACCCACACCATTGGTATTATTAAGATCCATAAGATCATACATATTTCTGTCGTTTAAGAAGGTACGTGTTTTGCCAAATTTGATCACAATGCCCGCATTGAAGAATACAGTTGGGCCTAAATTCTGCTCAAAGAAATATTTCTTATACATTCCTCTTTTATCCTTGTTGGCTGTTTCAGAATAAAAAGTAATATTATTTTTTGAACTGATACCGGTTGCCAGGTAGCAACTCACATTGTTACTAAATCGTACGTCTGCCCTTAAACCTGTATTTAATTCGTAACGGGTATAACTAAAAGTAGCATCGTTCTTTAAATAATAAAGCGAATCATGATTAGAAAAATTATACATACCACCTTGTGGTTTTGTGTAAAAGCTTAATATTAATTTTTCGTTTGCAGGAATATTTAAACTGATACTTCGTGGAAACTGAATACTTAAATTTACTTTATCCAATTTACCAAAACGTAAACCTAAAAACGGCCAGTAAGAACGGTTACCCCACATAAACGATTTGGTGATCCCTATACGCCAGTTAAATTTTTCGCTTACATTGTGACTATAAATTATTGTACTGGCCAAACGGTAATATGGCCTTGAAGCATAGGTTCTGTCTTTTGTTACAAAAGGAGAAACATCAAAGAACCAAACCCCTTTTTTACCGGAGTTAAAAATAAAACGCAAGCCAAGGCCTGATTTTACGAGATCATGTGGTTTTATGCTGTCAAAAACAGGTTTTAAGCGCACATACGTTCCTGTTAATAAAATATGCGTGCTTTTAGTTATGTGTTTTACCGTATCCTCTTCCACATCGGTAATTATGGGTGTATAAAAAGATAAAGAGAATTGGTTAAGGCCATAACTTTTTAAACGTTTTGCCAAAAAATCATTGGTATCTGTAAAAGCCTGGTTGGCCTTACGATAACCATCAAGCGCAATTACAGTATTAAAATAATGTTTAGGCCTTTTGATATTTAAACTATCAAAAGTAGCCTGCGCTTTTATTTGTGTACTAAATAAAAAAATGGTGCAGATAAAAACCGGCACCTTAAATATGTATCTATCAAAGCTCAATTAATCGTCTTTATCTTTTATAGCTTCCATTACTTTTCGTCTGAACTCTTCTTCTGCCGAACGCAATTTCATTGTTTTTTTCGCTCCTATAATAGCTTTTATTTTACCCCTGTATTCTTTATAAAGCTCAGCTTCTGCCTGTTTTGTTTTAATATCTAACTGGTATAATTCTTCAGCTTCTGTATCTGATGGATCCTCAGGAGCTTTTTTGAGGCTTTGTCTTAAGTTTTTACGAAGTGCTTTGATCTTATCGTTGTATTCATTATACACGGGCCAAAATTTTTCAGATTCACTTGTGGTTAATTTAAGTTTTTCTGTAATAAAATTATAACGTATAGCCTCCACCTTATCTTTATCACCTTGCGCTATAGAGTGGCCAGAACAGAAGATCAGGCAGCTTAAAATAAATATTTTAAAAAGGCGGTTCATTATATTTCATCTAAAAGATCTTCTTCCGATACATTTTTTAAACTTGTATCCAGATCTTTCTTTTCGGTTTTTGCTTCTGTTTTTGATTCGGTGTTTTTTTCCGGCTTCGCTTCTAATTTCTCTTCCAGTTTTTTTGTATCTACTAATTCGTATAACTCATCATTATCCAAATTCTCTAAATTCTTTGCTTTAACAAGATCTACTTTATCTACACAAGCCAAAGTACCGCAATCTTTTAATTCTTCTATTTTGTAATAGTGATTGTACAACCATAAGCCTAATGTAATAGTCAACATTGCCGCGGCAGCATACCATAATTTTGGCGAGAATAATTTAATAACCTTCGCTTCTTTTTTATCGTTCAATAAAGCAGCGGTTATTTTTTCTTCTGAAACAGCAAAATAATTTTCCCCTACTTTAAAATTATTTGTCTTTGCAAGAGAATTTAATTTTCCAAAGCCTTGTAATTCGTTCTCTTCGTTCAACAAATAAGAAAGATCTACACTTTCAAAATAATTTGCGGGGATTTTAAATACGTTTGTTTTATCTATCGAAATTAATTTGGAAAATTCTATCAGCTCTAATTTACTTTCATTCTCATTAAAATATTTTTCAGGAACAACAAAACCGCTTTCTTTTTTTAAGTTGCTTAAATTCGGATAAGCCTTATGTTCTTCTATCCATTCAATTTTTTGAATAATAGAATTGGCCGACTTTTGAAAATAGCCTTCCGGCATTCCAAATTTACTTGGCTCCTGGTTTATTCCGTTATTTTCGTTGTTCTCTAACATTATACAATCTATAGACTCTCTTTACTACCAAAGGTTTAACGCGTTACTAAAAATTCTTCTATTTTTTTGGCCGCAATGTGATAACTGGCTTTTAAAGCTCCCACCGAGGTTTCCAGTATCTCCGACATTTGCTCATAAGGAGTTTCATCGTAATAACGCATATTAAAAACAATCCTTTGCTTTTCAGGAAGTGTTAAAATGGCCTGCTGCAGCTTTAACTGGATCTCATCACCCTCAAAATAAACATCACTTTCAAGGCTTTTGCTTAACTGGTATTCAATTGGGTGCAACGACTCGGTGTTTTTCTTTTGCTTCTGTTTTAAATGCGTTAAAGCCTCATTTGTAGCTATTCGGTACATCCATGTATATAACTGACTTTCTTCCTTAAAATTTTCTAATCCTTTCCAGATCTTGATATAGGTATTTTGAAGTACATCATCACTGTCATCGTGGTCTATAACGATCTTACGGATGTGCCAGTAAAGTCTTTGCTGGTATTTTGCTATCAAATGACTTAAGGCTGTATTCCGGGTTTTCTCGTCCCGAAAAAGGTCTAAAATGGTTTTATCATCAATTTGAGCCACAAATATTTTATTATTAGATGTAAAAATAAACTAAAAGTTTAATTTTGGGCAAAATTTTTATGGAGCTTCTTGATAAAATACGCAAATACGAAAGTATGCACATTGTTTTTTGGCTGATAAAAGACAGTTGCTGGATGCTTGAATTAAAGTGGCTGGGTGCTTTTATGATGGTACCCACAATACTTATAGCGGTTTATATTATTTATAAGACCATTGGCACTTTAGATCTTTATATTAATACAGCTATCCTCTTTTGGATCATGGCCAATAGTTTTTGGATGATGATGGAGTTTTTTAATGATAATGAATACAGGTATTTTGCATCTATTCCCTTTGGCGTGGGTTTTATTTTTGTAGGCATTTTTTATTATAAAACGCTTCGTAAAAAGCTCGTTAAAGCTTAATACCATTTATTCTCAGCCACATCCTGCCTAATAGCTTCTTTTAGCTAAAAAAATTGAAAAAATAGCCCAAAAACATTAGCTTTATGGCTCAATTTACTTTTATCATGATCGAGACTGTTCCCTACCAAACAAAACATAAAATACGTATTGTAACTGCTGCCGCCCTTTTTGACGGACACGATGCGGCCATTAATATTATGCGTCGTGTAATGCAAAGCACAGGTGCTGAAATTATTCACCTTGGACATGATCGCAGCGTGCAGGAAATTGTTGATTGCGCTATACAAGAGGATGCAAACGCAATAGCCATTACAAGTTACCAGGGCGGACACAACGAGTATTTTAAATACATGTTCGATCTTTTAAAAGAACGCGGCTGCTCACATATTAAAATATTTGGAGGTGGCGGTGGAACTATTCTTCCATCAGAAATTGAAGACTTACATAATTACGGTATTACTCGTATTTATCACCCTGATGATGGCCGCTCTTTAGGTTTGCAGGGTATGATCAACGATGTGTTGAAACAAAGTGATTATGCAACAGGTGCAAATTTAAACGGAGAAGCAAAACATTTAAAAGAAAAAGATCATAAATCTATTGCCAAATTAATTTCAGCAGCAGAAAATTTTAATGAAGAAAGCAAAGCAGTTTTAGATCCAATTCGTAAAGAAGCAAAAGATTCTAAAGTTCCGGTTATTGGTATTACAGGTACAGGTGGTGCCGGTAAATCTTCTTTGGTTGATGAATTGGTAAGAAGATTTTTATTGGATTTTCCTGAGAAAAAAATCGGTATCGTTTCTGTTGATCCGAGTAAACGTAAAACAGGCGGTGCTTTATTAGGCGATCGTATTCGCATGAACTCTATTAAGAATGAACGTGTTTATATGCGCTCATTAGCAACACGTCAAAGTAATTTAGCGTTGAGTAAATATGTACAGGATGCCATTGACATTTTAAAAGTTTCAGGATTTGATCTTATAATAATTGAAACTGCAGGTATCGGTCAAAGCGATACGGAGATTATTGAGCACAGCAACATGAGTCTTTACATTATGACTCCTGAATTTGGTGCTGCTTCTCAATTAGAAAAAATCGACATGTTGGAATTTGCCGACATTGTTGCTATAAATAAATTTGACAAACGTGGTGCATTGGATGCATTGCGCGATGTAAAAAAACAATACAAACGTAATCATAATTTATGGGAAGCAAAAGATGAAGAGCTTCCTGTTTACGGAACCATCGCTTCTCAGTTTAACGATCCGGGAACAAACACATTGTACAAAGCGTTGATGGATAAACTGGTTGAAAAAACCGGAACTGATTTAAAATCGCATTTTAAAGTAACCGATGAAATGAGCGAGAAGATCTATATCATTCCGCCAAACCGTACCCGTTACTTAAGCGAAATTTCTGAAGCTTCGCGTAATTACGATAAATGGACGAATGAACAGGCCACCATCGCTATTAAATTACAAAGCATTCGCAATACCATTGAAACCTTAAAAACTTCTAAGATGGACGATAAAGATCGCATCATTAAAAGTTTAGAAGAGCAATCTGAAATTATTCGTTTGGATCTTGATCCACGTAATTTAAAAACATTAGAAACGTTTGACGATAAGAAAAAACAATATCAAAATGAATATTATGTTTTTAAAGTGCGTGATAAAGAAATTAAAATTAAAACGCATTACGAAAGTTTATCTCATTCACAAATTCCAAAAGTATCGGTCCCAAAATATACAGGCTGGGGCGATATCTTAAAATGGAGCTTACGCGAAAATTTTCCCGGAGAGTTTCCTTACACTTCCGGCATCTATCCTTTTAAACGTGAAGGTGAGGATCCAACGCGTATGTTTGCCGGTGAAGGCGGACCAGAAAGAACCAACAAACGTTTTCACTATGTAAGCAAAGGTTTGCCTGCGGCGCGTTTAAGCACAGCGTTTGACAGTGTTACCCTTTATGGAAATGATCCGGATCACCGTCCTGATATTTATGGTAAAGTCGGAAATAGCGGCGTAAGTGTTTGTTGTTTGGATGATGCGAAAAAATTATACTCTGGTTTTAATTTAGCAGATCCGAAAACTTCCGTTTCAATGACCATTAACGGACCAGCTGCAACCATTGCTGCATTTTTTATGAATGCTGCAATTGATCAGCAATGCGAATTATACATCAAAGAAAATAAATTAGAAAAAGAAGTTGAGAAAAAGATCGCAGATATCTTTAAAACAAAAGGAACAAAACGCCCGAAATATAATTTAGAGGAATTACCAGAAGGCAACAACGGTTTGGGCTTAATGTTGTTAGGCGTTACCGGCGATATGGTTTTACCAAAAGATGTTTACGAAAAAATTAAAATTCAAACTTTATCACAGGTTCGTGGAACTGTACAGGCAGATATTTTAAAAGAAGACCAGGCGCAAAACACATGTATCTTCAGTACAGAATTTAGTTTACGTGTGATGGGTGACGTACAACAATACTTCATTGATCAGAATGTACGTAACTTTTATTCTGTTTCAATTAGCGGTTATCACATTGCTGAAGCAGGCGCCAACCCTATTTCGCAATTAGCATTTACATTATCAAACGGCTTTACTTTTGTAGAATATTATTTAAGTCGCGGCATGAACATAAATGATTTTGCGCCGAACTTATCTTTTTTCTTTAGCAATGGTATCGATCCTGAATATTCGGTAATTGGCCGTGTATCCCGCAGAATTTGGGCTAAGGCCATGAAACAAAAATATGGTGGAAACGAAAGAAGCCAGATGTTGAAATACCATATTCAAACTTCAGGTCGTTCGTTACATGCGCAGGAAATTGATTTTAATGATATCCGTACAACATTACAAGCGTTATATGCGATTTACGATAACTGTAATTCACTTCATACAAATGCATATGATGAAGCTATTACAACGCCAACGGAAGAATCTGTTCGTCGCGCAATGGCTATTCAATTAATTATTAATCGTGAATTAGGTTTAGCGAAAAATGAAAATCCATTACAAGGCGCTTTCATTATTGAAGAATTAACTGATCTTGTTGAAGAAGCTGTGTTAACTGAATTCGATCGTATTACAGAACGTGGCGGCGTATTAGGTGCAATGGAAACAATGTATCAACGCAGCAAGATCCAGGAAGAAAGCTTGTACTACGAAACATTAAAACACAATGGTGAATATCCGTTAATTGGAGTAAATACATTCTTAAGTTCAAAAGGCAGTCCAACAGTTTTACCGCGCGAAGTTATTCGTTCAACTACTGCAGAAAAAGAAGATCAAATTAATACACGCAATAATTTATGGGAAGCCAATAAAGATAAAAGCGCAGAGATCTTAAAAACATTGCAACACAAAGCTATTCAAAACGAAAATTTATTTGAAGGCTTAATGGAAGCAGTAAAGTATTGTTCTCTTGGTCAAATAACCAATGCTTTATTTGAAGTAGGCGGACAATACAGAAGGAATATGTAAATGATTTTGATTGCAAAATATAACTTGATCTTTAAAAAAGTGCTTTTAGTAAGCACTTTTTTATTTTTTAATTTATTGTTGAATGCTCAATCCGATACAATTGCTGTTTCAGAGAACATAGAATTGGCTCGTACACAATTCTCTAAAAATCCCGCTGAAGCTTTAAAATTTGCCATAAAAGCGCTGGATCTTGCAACAAGAAGTGATAATAAAAAATTCATTGGCAAGGCCAATAACACATTAGGCTCTGCTTTCTATTTTCTTGGCAATAACGATTCATCAGAAGTGTATCAATCCAGAGCATTGGAAATTCAGCTTGAGATTAACGAGCCTGAAGGTATTGGGCGTTCTTATGCCAACATTGGCACTATTTATTCAGAAAGAGGTTTAAACGATAAAGCAATTCAGTATTTTTTAAAAGCAGAAAAACAATTCATCGAAATAAATTACCGCTTAGGTTTAGGTAAGATCTACAATAGTCTTGGGATTTTATTTTACAACACAAAAGATTTTACTAACGCAACAAAATATTACGCTAACGGATTAAAAATAGCGCGTGAAATTAAAGATGAAACACTTTATTATAGTCTTGCCACCAACCTGGCAAATACTTTAAGCTATCAACGCAAAAATAAAGAAGCGCTTTTTATGTATATGAGTAGTTATAACATTGCCAAGCGACAAAATAATTTCGCTGATCTTACCACCATTTGTAATAGTATTTGCCAACAATATCTAACACTGAATAATCTTGTATCGGCAAAAAAATATGATACTGAAGCGATGGAGCTGATAAGGAAATATAAGTTAAGTGATTATTTTAAAATATCTGCGTTTGGCAATTACGGCATAATTCTTAAAAATGAAGGAAAATATAAAGAAGCTATACTTTATCTTGATTCAGCATTAAACTATGCAAAGCAAAATGGCGATCTTTCAAAACAAATTGATCTACACACAGAGCTTGGTCAGGCATTAATAAAAGAGAATCGTTATCCTGAAGCTCTGAAAAATACATTTAATGCATCGGGGTTAAAAGATTCGCTTTATACAAAAAACCTGGAAGATAAGATTGCTGAGGTAAATGCTGTAAATAATACCGAAAAAAAAGACCAGGAAATATCTTTATTGAACAATGAGAAAAAGAATCAGAAAAAGATAAATATTCTTTTGATCGTAATTGTTATTGTTTCATTGATATCGCTTGTTATTGCTATTTACAGCTATATAAGAAAACGAAAAACCAGCGAGCTTATTTCCACCCAAAAAAAGGAAGTGGAAGCTAAAAATCTAATTATAGAACATAAACAAAAAGAGATCATCGACTCCATAAAATATGCACAACGCATTCAAAATGCGCATTTACCCAAAGAAAGTTATATTACTAAAAATTTAAACCGCTTAAAAAAGGATATTTAAAGTTTAAAATGTTTACACTTATTAAGTAAAACAAACCACTTATAAAGTGAGTTGGTTAAGCCATAAACTTAATCATTATTATATCTTTTTTTTATAATTTAGAAGAATAAAAAACACTCGTAATGAAAAACCCGAACCGCTATTATACACTAATGATTTTTTTATCATTTATGATCGTCTTCAACAGAACCGGTTTTTCACAAGACAGTATATCTCAAAAAAATCAACATACAATTGGTTTTGAGGTTCAGCAAACCCCTTTCAATAGTAAATTGTCTGATTTAGAAAGCCAGGTGGGATATAATTTATTTTACAGGTTCAGTGTACCACAAAATGCCATTTGGCTTACTACTTTTAATGGTGGCTTTGCTTATAGAAAAGGATCTGGCTTTGATTATAACAGCGCAAAAGGTGGAAGTAGTTCAATTTATGGCAACTACGAATATGTAAGAATAGTTCTTGGCATAGCCCCATTTAAAAGGCTTGGTAAAAATAAAAATTTCTGCATAGGCGCCGGATTAAACATTGGCCGTACTATATATGTCCAAGGCAACATAATCAAAAATGATGTTTCAGGCGGCAATACTGTAACCACAAAAGGCACTGCTCATGAGGCCTTGTTTGAAAATTACATTTCTTTACATTTTGAAATAAGCCAGGCGCTTAAATTAAACCCAAAAAACTATCTTATTATTGGCCTTAAACAATATATCGAAACACCTGATTTTATAGGAAAAAAGTATAATTCAACCACCGGCCTTTTCCTGGCTTACAATATGCGTTAAAAGCTTAATTTATTGCATTTCAATAAATATTTCTATCTTCGTTAAGCTAAAATCAAATGCATTTTATTCTTTTAAAAACAAGGTCATGCCGAAAAATTATTTTCGCTTGTATTGCTTTGGGTTTTGGTTTTAATTCGCTGGCAGATAACGGTCATAAAATAGATTCACTCTATACCATTATTAAAACAACCAAAAGTGATACAGTAAAAATTAATGCGCAATTAAAAATTGCCAATATGCTTATGCAGGAAGATACCGTTAAAGGTATGCATGAAATTAAAAAAGTTATTTACGCACTTAATTCCGTTTCCACCAAAACATTTATTTTAAGGTCCTATGAAAAAATAGGCAGGATTTGTTATGCAAACGGCCTGGTTCAAAAAGCACGTTATTATTGGAATAACGGCTTAGCTTCTGCAAAAAAAGAAAAGAACATTGAATACCAGGCAAAATTTTATTGCAAAATTGCCGATCTCTTACAAAGCGAAGACTTCTCAAAACAATGCATTGTTTATTTTGACAGCGCTTTAACCACTGCTAAAAATGGCGATGAAAAATTACTGAGCGATATCCTAATGAAAAAAGGCCGCGGCCATTATGATATTGGCGATTATAAAGTAGCGATGGATCATTACATACAGGCACAGCGTTTATTCGAAAAAAACAAATGGCAAAATACAGAGTACGGACACCTACTCCATTTTATTGGATCTACCTTTAAGCAGCAGGACTTTTATGATAAGGCACTTGAATATTACGAGGAAGAATTAAAGCTGGCAAGGAATATAAAAAATAAAGCGTTAGAAGCAGAAGCGCTTTACTTGTGCGCAGGTATGTACGGTACAAAAGGAGATCTTGACAAAGAATTAGAATATCTCAACAAAGCGATCGCAATTTTTAAAGAACAGAATAATTTCAGGATGTTAGGTTTAATGTATAGTAATCTTTCGGCTAATTATTCTGATAAAAAAGATTATAAAAATGCTATTGCAACTTGCGAGCGTGCCTTAGAGATATTTAAAGAAACTGGTGAAGACGAAAGTAGTGCAGCAACATTAAGGAATTTAGGCGACCTCTATTCCAAAACAGGCAATCCAAAAAAGGCACTTGAATATTTTAAGAAAGCAATGGCTGCGGCTTTGCAAGTGGAAACAAAACAGCTATTAAATAAATCAGAGATCACGCAATCAATGGCATTCGCTTATTCGGATCTTGGTGATTACAAATCTGCTTTTAACCTATTATTAGAGCATCGCGCATTGAATGATAGTCTAAGTAATGCCAGTAATGTAGAATACCTTCACTCTTTAGAAAAACAATACGATACCGAGAAAAAAGAAAAAGAAATTGCTTTACAAAAAGTAGAAATTGATAAAAGCAACGCAGTTGTAAAACAGCACAAAACACAGCGCAATGCTTTAATTGGTGGTTGTATTTTGGTGTTACTCGTTGCTGGAATTTCTATTGTTGCTTTTATTAATAAACGTAAAACCAGCAGAATTTTATCGAAGCAGGTTAATGAAATAAATTATCAGAATGCTGTTATCAAAGAAAAAAATAAAGATATTACAGATAGCATTCAATATGCAAAACGTTTGCAGGAAGCGGTCTTTCCGGAAGCTGATATATTGAATACCTTTTTTGCAGAATCATTTGTACTTTTTCGTCCTAAAGATATTGTGAGCGGAGATTTTTATTGGTTTGAAGAAATTGGTAGCCAAACCATAATTATTGTTGGTGATTGCACAGGTCATGGAGTTCCGGGAGCATTCATGTCGATACTCGGACACAACTTATTAAATCAAATTATTTTAGAAGATAAAATAACTTCGCCGGGAAAAATTTTAAACCTGCTTGATAAACGTGTAAGTAATGCTTTAAATAAAAGAGAAAGCAAAGCAGAATACAATGATGGGATGGATATGGTAATTTGTACCATCGATAAAACAAAAGGTACTTTATCTTATGCCGGAGCAAATCGTCCGCTGGTGATCAGAAGGGATAAAGAACTGATAGAACTAAAACCGAATAAACACGCTATTGGCGGCATACAGGATAGTACGTGTAAATTATTTACGCAACAGGATATTGCTATTAAAGAAGCCGACGTTCTATACATGTTCTCTGATGGCTACTACGATCAGTTTGGCGGACCAAAAGGAAAAAAATTCAAGTACAAACAACTTACAGGACATATTATTGAAATGGCATCCAAACCATTAGAAGAACAGAAAAGGATACTAGCAGAAACACTTACAAGTTGGCAGGGAAATTTAGAGCAGGTTGATGACGTTTGTGTTGTGGGAATAAAGATATAAAACAACAAAACGTCATCAATCCCGATCGCAGCATCGGGATAAGCTCAAAAAATTTGGAATAAAGATATAATGAACTCACTGATAATTTTAAGAGGTTTGCCCGGCTCCGGCAAAACAACATTAGCTAATTTATTAAGCGAAAATAAATGGCCCGTATTTTCTATTGATAGTTATTTTACAGATCCCATAACAAAAGAATATAATTTTCAGTTCGATAAAAATCATTTGGCTTATAAAAATTGTGAAGAGCAAACCAAACAAGCCATGCAAAATAAAACTGAAAAAATTTTTATTGATAATGTGTTTAGTATTGATTGGGAAATAGAGCCTTATTTTAAACTGGCTTCAGAAAATGATTATTCAGTTTTTGTAGTTACCGTAGAAAACCATCATGGTAAAGAAAATATGCATAATATCAGTTCAGAACAAATTCAGAAAATGGCTGCAAAATATAAGGTAAAACTGCTATAATAAGGCCCACAGACGCCTCATTCTGCGGCATGATAGTTTAATTCATTGCAAATAAAAGGGTTTTACAATTTAACAAAATTTCATGTATCTTTATTCCTTAAAATACTTATAGGTTTTATGAAGAAATTTTTATTTATAACATTTATTTTAAGCAGCGTTTGCTTCTTCTCGCAAACAACAGATGCTAATGGTAAAAAACAAGGCTATTGGAAACAAAAAGATGAAAAAACCAATAAGCTGATGTATGAGGGCGAGTTTAAAGACGACCGTCCGATAGGAAAATTCAAATACTATTATCCCAACGATACTATACGTGCCATTATTGATTTTAAAAAAGGTGGCAAAGTAGCTTACGCAAAATTATTTCACTTCACAGGCAAACGTATGGGCGAAGGAAAATACAACAGTGAAGTATTAAGTTCTTTGAATCGCGACAGCGTTTGGCTATTTTATGACGAGGCAGGCGTTTTAATTTCAAAAGATAAATATGTTAATGGTAAAAAAGAAGGTATAAGTTATGTGTATTTACCTGATGGAAAATTAGCAGAAGAAAAAACATATAAAGCAGATGTATTGAATGGTCCTTTTAAACAATATTTTGATGGTGTTAAATTACGCGGACAGGGCGCTTACAAAGATGGCTTATTAGAAGGAAAAGTAAGTTATTATTTTCCTAATGGTACAGAAGTAGCAACAGGTTCTTATATAAAAGATAGAAAAAATGGTGCCTGGATCTTTAAAGAAGAGAACGGAAAAATAAAAGAAAAAGAATTATATAAAGAGGGCGTAAAAGCTTCTAAAAAAGAAACAGACGAATTTTTTAGTAAAGGTAAAAAAACGGAGGCTCCAAAAACAACCACTGTAAGCCCAAAAGGCGCAGCCACAAAGGGAGGCAAGAAGTAACACCACTCCTCCTCCATTATTAAATTTTAACGTTAGTTCCATTACCCATAAAGCAAAGAGCAATTTTATTTGTATCTTTGCATGGCAGTTTAAATTACGGTATTTACAAAATGAGCAAGCACGGAAAAGTATTAGTAGCCATGAGTGGCGGTATTGATAGCAGCGTTACTGCTATGATGCTGCATGAGCAAGGTTATGAAGTAATTGGTATTACCATGAAAACATGGGATTACGAAAGCTCGGGCTCAAGCAAACGCGAAACCGGTTGTTGCAGTTTAGACAGTATTAATGATGCGCGCACAATGGCCGTATCATTTGGCTTCCCGCATTATATTTTAGATATCCGTGGTGAATTTGGGAAACAGATCATCGATAATTTTGTTGAAGAATATTTAGCAGGTCGTACCCCTAACCCTTGCGTTTTATGCAACACACACATTAAATGGGATGCGCTTTTAAAACGTGCTAATATGTTGGATTGCGAATTTATTGCAACGGGCCATTACGCGCGATTAAGAAAAGAAAATAACAGAACAATCATTCATAAAGGCGTTGATCATACAAAAGATCAAACCTATGTTTTATGGGGATTAGATCAGGATTGTTTAAACCGCACCATGTTCCCATTAGGCGGATTTAAAAAAACAGAAATAAAACAAATGGCTAAAGATGCAGGTTTTTATGAGCTTGCCAATAAAAGCGAAAGCTATGATATTTGTTTTGTACCTGATAATGATTACCGTTCATTTTTAAATCACCGTATTCCTGAGCTTGAAGCAAAAGTGGCTGGTGGTGATTTTATTTATAAAGATAAAAAGGTAGGTAAACATAAAGGCTATCCTTATTTTACTGTTGGTCAACGTAAAGGTTTAGAAATTGCAATGGGCGTACCCGTTTTTGTAAAAGAAATTATACCTGAAACAAATACTGTTATTTTAGGAGACAAAGACGATCTTGAAGAAAATCATTTAACAGTTCGCGATTTTAATTTAATAAAATACGAAACGCTTCCTCACGATTTTGTTGGCTTAACAAAGATCCGTTATAAAGATGCAGGCACACTTGCAACTATAAATACTATTGATAATAATCTTGATGTTATTTTTCATCAACCCGTAAATGGTGTTGCACCCGGCCAAAGCGCTGTGATCTACGAAGGGGAAGACCTTGTTGGCGGTGGTTTTATCAATAGAAAAGTTTTACTTTAGATTTTATAAAACATTGTCACTTCGAGCGGAGTCGAGAAGCGAAAACAAACCTGCATACGTGTCTCGACTCCGCTTGACATGACACCTTATCGTCATTGCGAGCGATAGCGAAGCAATCTAACACATAGGGGTTTGAGATTGCTTCGTCGTTACCTCCTCGCAAAGACGAACTTCTACATCCTAACCCTTCGCCTGACACGCGTACATCATGCTGATCCCAATAGCTATCGGGATGATTCAGCATCTCAACACTAAATTGAACTAATACCAAATTCATATATAATATAGTCCAATTTTGCTTATTTGATTTTATTTGCTATATTTGGACTATATTATAAATGGATATTATGGCTTTACCA
>JACDED010000111.1 GCA_013816615.1 Bacteroidota bacterium | reverse complement strand
AAATAGGGGTGATGCGAGCTTAGTGTGAAAATGGCAGAGTGAAAGGGCTGTTTAAGCTCATTCATTTTTTTAACAGAGTATTGTAAAAAAGGCTCATCCCAGATACCCCAAAAGCCATCAAAATCATCATTGTTACCATATTCCTTTTTTCCGAAATAGTTGGTGTAACCCGCTGATGGCGCCCAATCGTCAAAATTCATGGTGCCGTTTATACCGCCATGAAAAAATGCATTCGTATATCCTTCTTTTCCTAATAAGGTAGCAAAAGAAGTTTGTTTGTTATTGGCATAAATTGAGTTTATAAAAGGATTTTCCATTAATGATGGTAGGCTGGAAAGGATAGCAGGAATGCCTTCAATAGATTTTGATCCGTTTGAATAAGCGTTTGTAAAAACCAACGAGTGGTCCATTAAACTATCTAAAAAGGGGGTAAGGTCTGTGTGTTTTCCCAGTTTTGTGTATTCTTTTGAGAAGCTTTCCAATAACAAAACCACTACATTTTGCTTTTTAAATACCGAATCTTTAAAATGATGAATGGGTTTAAAATTTGCATTTACAAATTCGTCAGGGTAAAAATGATATTTTTCAAGCGCTTTTTGCCCTGCAGATTTTATTAACGTGAAAGGTGTGTTCAATACAATAGGCACTTCTTCGGGAATAGTTACTGAACCCGCATTTACAATATCAAGGGGTATGCGCTGCAGGCCACCACGTATGCCTAATACAACGCAACCACTAAAGAACAGGAACATCAAAACAACAAGACCCCACTGTTTAATAGTGGTGAAAACATACTTTTGCAATACAAGTGATTTTACTTTTTTAAAAAGCTTAATTAAGATAATTATTAAAATAATATAGAGCAAAACTACCCACCAAAAATCTAAAATGTATTGTGGTAATAATTTACCAAGATCGGTTTGTCCACCAATTTGCTCAAACAGATCGGCGGTTGAACGTTTTTTTGTAAAGCGGAAATAGCCAAAATCAACACAATTAGCTAAAATAAATATGGAATTGCTGATTATAAAAAGCCATTTTAAAAACCTTTGGTATGCTTTTTTCTGGTAAAGATTAAATGGAATAATAGATAGAAAAATAAACAGGCTGTTACATACAAAAATGCTAAAAGTGTCAAACCGCAAGCCGTAAATAGCATCCTGCATAAAATGCATAAAGTTGATGCTCGGAAAAAGGCTGGCATTACTGATGTAAAAAAGCAGACGGCAAATAAAGAAAAGCAGGTAACTAACAAGTAATTGCCTGATCAAAAATTTTAACTGGTTTAAGTAATTTAGGGCCACTATAAAATCAAAAAAATGTAATTTAGTAAAATATTGAACACAAATATAAAACAAGATATTCATCACGTTTTAAAAAAGTATTGGGGCTACGATAGTTTTAGGCCAATGCAGGAAGATATTGTGCTTTCGGTATTGGAAAAGTACGATACTTTAGCCCTTTTACCAACGGGCGGAGGCAAATCTATCTGTTTCCAGGTACCCGGATTAGTGATGGGAGGAACCACTTTGGTGATCTCACCATTAATTTCGTTAATGAACGACCAGGTTCAAAACCTTAAAAATAAAGGCATTTCGGCAGTGGCTATTAGCGCAGCCATGAATTTTAAAGAGATAGATGTTGCTTTAAATAACGCGGCCTTAGGGCATGTGCAGTTCTTGTATCTCTCTCCGGAAAGGATCCAGAACGAAGAATTCCGTCAGAAGTTAGCCTATTTGCCCATCACTTTAGTGGCTGTAGATGAGGCGCACTGTATCTCGCAATGGGGTTATGATTTCAGACCAAGTTATTTAAAAGTGGCCGAAGTGCGTGCGTATTTTACAGATGTGCCCATTATTGCTTTAACAGCAAGCGCTACCAAGTTTGTGGTGGAAGATATACAGGTACAATTACAATTCAGGAACCAAAAAGTATTTCATCAATCTTTTGCGCGAAAAAATTTGCGTTATGTTGTGCAGCAAGAAGAAGATAAAGTTACCCGCTTGCTTAAACTGGTTACAAACATTGGTGGTTCGGGCGTTGTATATGTGCGTAATCGTAAAAAAACAGAAGAGCTGGCAAGGATCCTGCAATCAAAAAAGATCTCCGCTTTAGCTTACCATGCGGGTTTAAAATTTGACGACCGCGAATCTATACAGGAACAATGGCTGAATAATAAAATACAGGTTATTTGCGCTACCAATGCTTTTGGAATGGGAATAGATAAACCCGATGTGCGTTTTGTTGTGCATATGGATCTACCTGAAAGCCTGGAAGCCTATTTCCAGGAAGCGGGCAGGGGTGGACGTGATGGCAAGGTAGCCTATTCAACTATTTTTTATACAACAGCTGATCAGTTAAAGTTAATAGATAATTTTCGTTTTGCTTTTCCTGAGCTGGATTACATAAAACAAACCTACCAGGCGGTTTGCAATTACTTCCAGGTGGCAATTTCCTCCGGGCAAGGCCTGAGCGTTGATTTTGATCTTGATAAGATCTGTAATAGTTATAATTTATTACCTGTTTTGGTTTACAACAGTATTAAATTTTTAGAGAAAGAGAATTATTTATCGTTCCTGGATTCCGGTTTTGAAGCCTCAAAGGTGTTGATGTTAGGCAATAAGGAAGAATTATATTCTTTCCAGATAAAATTTCCTAAATATGAACCGGTACTTAAAACCTTATTAAGAAGTTATGGTGGTTTGTTTGAGAATTATGTTTTTATAAATGAAAAGGATCTTGCATACCGTGTAAAAACCAATGCTGTAGAGCTTACTGAGCAATTAAAGTTTTTAGATAAGCAGGGTTTATTATCCTACGTTCCGCAAAGTGCTTTACCAAAATTAATTTTTTTACAAGATCGTGTCAACACAAAATTCCTGGAATTTAATCCGGAGAATTATCAAAAACTGAAGCAACGTTATTTAGAACGCATCAATGCTGTTATTGATTATACTAAAGAAGACAAGGTGTGCAGGCAGGTACAGCTTTTAATTTATTTTAATGAATTTAATTATTCAGATTGCGGACATTGTGATGTTTGTATTAGTAAACGCCCAAAAGATTACGAAAAAGTAAGAAAGAAAATTTTGGATGTTGTAAACGCACAGCCTATGTCGTTAGAAGATCTTAAAGAAAAAATGACTTCTCTTAATGACGAGACCTGGATAAAAGCTTTTAACGAATTAGTGGATGATGGAAAGATCTCAGAGCATGAGAGTATTTTTTATGTGAAGACACAATAAAGTCTTTTGCTACGAATTTCACTAATTGCTCTAATATTTAACTTGAAATTTTTAGCCAAAATTATTTGTGAAATAATTGTATTTGAAAATATTTTTCAATACAAAGGCACTAATTCGAGATAAAATTAGTTGTTGTTAAATAATAATATGATTTGTGAAAATTAGTTTAATTGGTGGCTTAAAATTAAATCACCTTTTTAATAACCCTCAACGTATGAGAATACTTTTTAGTATCAGAACTAAAAATACCATAATGATCAAATTTATCAATGCGCACCGAGCCGCTGGCATGAATGATCTGTTGATTATCCAATAAAATGCCAACGTGCACAATGTTACCTTCTTCATTATCAAAAAAGGCAAGATCGCCTGCTTCAGCTTCTTCAACAAAGCTTAAAGGACTTCCTAATTCAACCTGCTGCGAGGCATCACGGGGTAATTTATAACCGTTTAATTTAAAAACGGTTTGCGTAAAGCCACTGCAATCAATACCTAAAGGGTTTTTGCCACCCCATAAATAAGGCGCGTTAATAAATAAATAAGCTGTTGAGATTATATCCTGCGCACTTTTCTTTTGATTGGGAACGGTTGTTTGTCCTTCAAAGCCAAAAGAGAAAGATTCAAAATTTGATGTTTTGTCTTTCAATAAAGGTAAAACGGCGCCGATTGAAATGGGAAAATTTGTTTTGGTGTTTTTATTGGAGATCACCTGCATTAATTCGGTAGAATAAACAGCAGGTTGTTTTTGTAATTGATTAAAAGTTGCTTCGCCGACCTTTGTATGTTGTTTTAAATTGATCCAGCATTCGTAATTATCGTATGCAATTTTAATTTTTATCCAGCCTTCGCCGGTTTCAAGAATGGAGTAGTGATCTCCAAACAAAAGTTGGGTCACCATTTCGCTGGTATTGCTTGCTTCTTTTCTACAGGGAATTACGCTTAGTAAACAAATGCCATATTGCATGGTATAAAAGTACTTAAATTTCATAATATCTCATAAAATAGCCACTAATTGCACGAATAACACTAAACCATTTAATGCTGTGTTGTTGTTTTGGTGAAATAATTTTGCTTAAACAATTATTGTTTGAGCAATAAAATTCCACTAACATGAATAATTATCAATAAGTAAAGAAAGATTTTGGTGAAAATCAGTGTAATTAGTGGCTGATAGTACTTTGATTTATGTTGACGAATACCCTTTTTTGGTGGATGTAATTTTATAATAGGTCGACCTATTTTTTTATTTGTTCTAAAATTAAATAATGCCTAAATTAGAATCGTAGTTATGAGCCAGGATACCAAAGACGCCGTAAATAAAGTTTTAACAGAATACTTAGAAAAGCAACAACACCGTAAAACCGCGGAGCGTTTTGCAATTTTGAATGAAATTTATTCGCACGACGGACACTTTGATATTGAACAATTGTACCTGATGATGAAAAATAAGAAGTACAGGGTGAGCAGGGCCACATTGTATAATAACATCGAGATACTTTTGGACGCGGGTTTGGTTATCAAACATCAGTTTGGTAAGAACATGGCCCAGTTTGAAAAGGCTTATAAGTACAAACAACATGATCATTTGATCTGTAACGATTGTGAAAAGGTATTTGAGTTTTGTGATCCACGGATCCAGCAAATACAAAGGTCGGCAGGCGAAATGTTGAATTTTGATATTATTAATCATTCGCTTAATTTTTTTGCAAAATGCAGGATCTTAAGAGAAAAAGGAGTTTGTGAAAATTTAAAAAAATAATATTATGGTATTTGATTTTACAACTGAAAAAAAAGAGAATCACGCCATTATTACTATTGGTGGTAATTTAATTGAAAAAGGACAAGCTACGCCTTTACTCGAAAAAGCCGAAGAATTAGTTAACGAAGGTTGCACTAAATGGGCAATTGATATGGAAAAACTAATTTACATGAACAGCAGTGGTTTGAACACACTTATTCAATTATTAACAAAAGCGCGTGTGGCGGGTGGTGAAGCGGTTTTGTTTAATATGAACAAAAAAATAAACGAACTTATCTTAATTACAAAATTAAATACCTTGTTTAAAGTAACAGATTCAAGATCGGAAGCTTTTAAATTACTGGAAGTTTAACACCAGATCTTTCAGCCACAGATTTCGCGGATAACGCAGATTTTACATTAATGTTTAAGGAAAAAATACGTGTGAATCTTTTAAAGATAAGATCTCGCTCGTTTGTAATTAGTGAAAATTAATCTGTGACATCAGTGAAATCTGTGGCTATTTCTCTTCAAGTTTTGCTAAATGCTTCTGTAATTCTGAAAGATGCATTTTTTTCTCAATAAAAACTCTTTGGTCTTTATTTTTCATGAGGGTTGCCGGAATGGCACCCGTCCAGGCTTTATCTATCTTGTTAATAAAATCATTCCCGTTAATTTCATCCAATAAAACACATTCCATTTTAATAGAATGGCTTTTTAAAAAAGGATTTACCTTCTTTTCAAGATCTTCTCTAAAATCAAGACTCACTAAAAGGATCTTAACATTTGAGATTTTTGAAAGACTGTCGAACGACGGTAATTCAGCTACACAGGGCTTGCACCACGTAGCCCAAAAATTAATAATAAAGGTTGTATCGCTATTGTTTATGCGACTTACTAATTCATCGATCTTATAAACCTTGCTAACGCTTTGTGTTTTGCCTAAAAAAGACAGAAACAAAAAACTAATGAGTAGCGCGTTCCTTATAATCATATTCTTTCAGTAATAATTTTACTTCCTGTATCAGGCGGTTAATTTCAAGGCTATCGGTGCCATCGTAAAAACCACGTATATGTTTTTCTTTATCAATTAAAGCAAAATTTTGTGTGTGAATAAAATCATCTTCATCACCTTTTCCTTCTTCTGCATTTAATAAATAACCCTTGCGGGCTATATCATAAAGTTTAGGTTTTTCGCCGGTCAAAAAAAGCCATTTATTGCTAATTACGCCGTGTTTTTTTGCGTAGTCCATTAAAACAGAAACGCTGTCCGTCTCAGGATCTACCGTATGTGAAACGATCATGAACTCGGGCTTATCTTTAAACTCTTTATACACGCGCTCTAAATTGGTATTCATAACGGGGCAAATACTTTGGCAGGTAGTAAAAAAATATTCGGTTACATAAATTTTATCCTTTAGGTCTTGTTGTGTTACTTTTTGACCAAATTGATTTGTGAATTCAAAATCGGGAATAAAATGATAAGTGGTATCATTTACTTTTAAAGCGTGCTTTGGACCAAAATAAGCTAAATTCCGGAGTGGTTTATCCTCTTTGGTTCTTGATAAATACCAGCCAATAAAAATTACAGGAATGAGAATTAACAGCCAATAATAATTAAATTTACCTTTCATTTGGCAAAGTTACATACTTAAATAATTTTAATGGCAATTTTTAATAATAAAAATAAAGATGAACGAGAGCTTGGTTTTGGAACTAAGAATTATAATAAACCTGTTCGCTTTTTAAATGCCAATGGCCAGATCAATGTGCATAGGGCAGGGCTTGGCATTGGTAATGTAGATATTTATCATTGGCTGATCACCACTTCTAAAACAAGCCTCATTTTAGTAATTATACTTGGATATATTCTTATCAACTTTGTGTTTGCCTGCGTTTATTTTTTAATTGGCTCTCAATTTTTTGGTGGTTTGGATGCGCAGGAGCCTTTTCAACAATTTATGAATTTATTCTTTTTTAGTGCGCAAACTATTACTACGCTTGGGTATGGGCACATTTACCCAATAGGAAATGCCGCCAGTATTGCCGCAGCCGTTGAATCGTTATTGGGTTTATTGAGCTTTGCTTTGGCTACCGGTGTTTTATACGGTCGTTTTTCAAGACCAAAAGCTCATTTGTTGTATAGTAAGAACTTATTGATCTCGCCTTACAAAAATGGAAAAGGTATTATGTTCAGGATCGCTAATCGTAAGCAATATGAACTAATTGAGTCAGAAGCAAGCGTAACTATTACTTTAAATAACCCTGAAACAAAACGTCGCGATTTTTTAAATCTTAAGTTAGAAATTACACGCATTAACTTTTTATCGTTAAGCTGGACCATCGTGCATCCGTTGGATGAAGAAAGCCCTTTGTTTGGGCTTACAAAAAAGGAGTTGGAAGAACGTGATGCCGAATTTATTATTTTAATAAAAGCTATTAACGATACCTATTCGCAAACTGTATATTCTCGTAATTCATATAAAGCTGAAGAAATTGTAGAGAATGCAAAGTTTAAGCCATTAACGCCTGAAGCCGATAAACGCGGACGCTTACGCTTAACTGTAACAGACATTCATCATTACGATGCAGTAAATTAAAAATTTTAACAATGAGCCAGGAACTAAAGCAAGAAGAAAGAGAACTAATAAAATTAGTAGGTTTTTTTAAAAAGAAAGCAGAGCAGTGGTCGGCAGAAACTGAGATGCCGGAAGAATTTAAACAATTAGTGGAGACATGCGATAAGCTTGTTGTACAAATAAATATTCATGCAGAGAGTAGGGAGATAATACTTTCTGAGCGCGAGATGCTTAAAAAATTAGTGAAAGATAATGCACAATGTCCGCGTTGCAATAAGAATGAGAATTTAAAACTGATAGGTACTGAAAAGAATGAGAAAGGCTGGCAAAGTAATAAATACAAATGCCGTAAATGCAATATTACGTTTGTGTGGAATGCGCCTAATAATCCCTGGGATATGATCCCTTATGTAGAAAGCGTTGTAGCAGAAATAGAGAAAAAAGCAGAAGCTGAAAATCTGGATGAAGCATCAAAACAACATTATATGGATTCGATTGCCCAAATGAAAGGTAATTTGGAAAAGCTAAAACCTGTGGTTGAAAATTCTGCCATTGATCTTGCTAATCTTGAATTAAGAGATAAAGAAATGGCGGACATGGTGCATAAATTCAAAAAACATTTAATGATCGAGAAAATAAAACTAGAAGATTAATAATATTTAAAGAAGTTAATACTTGTTTAAATATTATTAATGAACGGCCGTGTTGCCTTATCAATTAACCAATCATTACGAATGTACAAATCTGAATTTAGAGCCATGATTCGTAAATTCGTAATGATTCGTTATCCGTAGTTTTATACCTTAACCCCAATAACCAAAATATCATCTATCTGTTCGTTGCTACCTTTCCAGGTTTCAAAAAATTCTGCTAAATGGTTTTTTTGGTCTTTTAAAGTTTTATGATTGATTGAGATCAACAGGTCTTTAAAATTCTTGGTCATTAATTTTTTAGAATTCTCACCGCCAAACTGATCGGCAAAACCATCACTAAATAAAAAGAAAACATCATTTTTTTCCAATTCTATTTTATGATTTTCAAATATTTGTGTGTCTGGCGTTAAACCGCCAATAGAACATTTGGTGGCTTTGTATTCGGTTAATTGTTTGGTGCTATCTTTAATTATCCATAATGGTCTGTTGGCGCCGGAATATTCTATGGTTACATTCTTTTCACCACTTTTAATAATAGGAATGGTACAAAGCGAAAGATCCGTACGCGATATCCAAGGCAATGTAATGGCAGTTTATGACCGCAAGTATAATTTAACCGGACCTGCTTTTACAGACACCTATAAATTAACCGAACAACATTTTTATGGTAGTGGCAGGTTGGGGGTTTTAAACAGGAACGAAGTAATGATCTACCAAAATTATAACTCCTTTTTAGGTTATAATGCAGATGGCACCTTATGGGGCGTTACCGGTCCGCAATCTCTAAATCCTACTGTGTTTAATTATAACCTGGTAGCAAATCAATTGGGTAACAAAGTTTTTGAATTAACCAATCATTTAGACAATGTAATTACTGCGATAAGTGATCGCAAACTGGCTTACGATAATAGCCCGGTAGATGGTACTACCGATTATTTTATGCCTGATGTGATACAGGCTGGTGATAATTACGCTTTTGGAGCGCCAATGCCGGGGCGTCAATACAATAGTGGAAGTTATCGTTATGGTTTTAATGGTAAAGAAAATGATAATGATGTAAAAGGAAATGGAGTTCAACAGGATTATGGCATGAGGATCTATGATGCGCGATTGGGTAAATTTTTATCTGTCGATCCTCTCTCTGCTAAATACCCTTTTTACACACCGTATCAATTTGCGGGAAATATGCCAATTGTTGCAATTGATCTGGACGGCCTTGAAGAATTATGGAAGCAATGGCAAAGAGAATCTGATGGTACAGTATGGAAAATACAAAGCGCAGAAGAAGTAGATGAACTCACTAAAATAAAAAACTCTATTAAGTATAATATGCCTCAAATGAGGGAGGGAGGCATTTTAACTACTTGTTATGATATGGCAACAGGAAAATTTACAGAGGTAAATTACATTCCTGATGTAGTTGTTGAACCTGGACTGTTGACTGAATATGTTTATTGGATGACTAATCAGGACAAAGCAAGAGAAAACGTTGTTCGTTATATTAGCAGTGTTACTCAAGGCCATTCAGGAAAAGAAAATGCAGAGTTTGAAGGAGTTTATGGAATGTATAAGGGAGCTAATGTTCTTGATAAGACAGGTGGCGCGTTGAAATTTTTTCTACCAACTCGGCAATTAGGAGAAGCGTTATGTATAATGGGAGATGGTTTAGAAACAATTGCTGATTTCAATACCAAAGACAGGTCTGTAGCTCTTAATAATTTAGCAATTAGGGCTGGGATTAATATTTTGGGCAATAAAGCGGAAAATTTCTTGAATAAAATAATTCCATCTGCAAAGGTGGGCGAGTACCAAAAACAAATAATTAAAGGAGCCGTTGATAGAGCCTTAGAAAAGGTTGAAAATGAATCTACTGAAATGAACGAAAAATCAGGGGCGCAACCAGATCAACCCAAATAAATAGAATATAATTTATAAAATAATTTTATTAAAATGTTTATATTAATTAACTAAAAATCTTAAATTTTGGAATTATATAATAGTAATTTTATGTAAGCTATATCACATATATGTAATCAAAAGTCTTTTGAATTAAATTAACTACGGTATAAATTATTATTTAACAAGTTACTTTTAGATGTAAATGATATTATGGTTGGGAATAGTAAATTTTTATGTTTGAAAAACTACTAGAATATATTATAAAAGGTTTAACTTATGTGATTAAAAATGCATATTTATCTATATTGCTTTCAATTGTTTCGTTTTACATAAGTATAAAAACGATTAATCAAACTAAGAAAAAAAAATCAACCGATAGAATGAATTTATTATATGAGCAAATTAGAGGTTACGGAGCTGGTTTTGGATTATTACTCTTTAGTATTTATTTATTTTTTGACACTTTATATCGAATTTACAAATTATTTTGAAGCGTTGGATAAAACTATTTAATAAATTTTAGAAATAACAGTATAAAAAGTGAAACTATTTTTAACTTAAATTATTTCATTTCGAGTTTTTCACCAAGCTGCCAGATATAATATTTATCTCCAATAAATTCAGTAACTCCATTAGCCTTGGCATCTTTTGCATATATTTTTATCCATGTCATTTCACACATTTTATAACCGGTGGCTTTCCAAACACTTTTACTAATCAGGCCACCAATCTCATCATATATAGTAAGTGTATCGGTTCCCGCATTGTTCTTGTAAAAGCCTGTTTTATGAATTTTTCCATCTGAATAAAAATAACTGAAGGCGCCTTCAGTTCTACCATTAATATATGTGGAGGTATGTTTAATGATACCATTTTCCCAATATTCTTTCCAAAGTCCTTCTTTAATACCATTAACAAAACAACCCTCCTCTTTTTTAGTTCCATCAGGATATTTGGTGATTTTATAATCGCAATTGGTTGGTTTGATAAGGTCCTTTTTAATCTTTTGTGCATGAATTGATATTGAGATCAGTAGAGCAGATAAAGCTATAAAGTATTTCATAAAGTTAAATATTTAATAAAAGCGTAAAATTATTTCATTAAAGATAAGTAATTTGCTTTAAAAATATGTGTTAACAAAAGCATTTTGATTATTATTTTAAATTGATTTTTCAGGCACCCAGCGCGTCTAATTTCCTTATATTTATAGCTTATAAACCTTATTGTGAAAAAAATAGTATTCTTAATTTTTCTTGGCAATTTTTGCAATTTATTTTCGCAAACAGATTCATCTGGAGCTTTTATTAAATTTACAAACGGTAAAGTTTTGTATGGCGAAAAAGTAATTTACGAATTAAATATAATTAATAGTAAGGTAAGATTAGATGGCTCTCCTTATAGATCAACCGAGCTTATTTTTTTTAGAGATGAACATGGCGATGTATATGGTAATCTTAACGGCTTTACAAAAACTATAGGCAGCGGTAAGGGTGTTTATTTTTTTAGTACTTCGTCTACTATGCAATCCACACAAAGTATTCCGGGTAGCGGTGTTTCTAAAACAAACACTTCCACAAGAACAAAGTATTTTTATAGTGAAGGTTTTACAGCAATGAAGCGTGTAAATTTTTCAAATTTCCAGCACAAAATGCAGGATGATTCAGTTTCAAAACATCTTATTAATATGGCAGGTAGGGCCAGGGGCGTTTCATTTATATCTTATGCTGTTTTTGGGACAACTATTGGTTTAAATTTTTATATTATTGGGTAATAAAACGTATACTGAATCCAACGCTTTATTTGCAATGGGCGGTCTGGCATTAGGAAGTATAGTTACGGGTATAGTGTATAACCGTATTAAATTAAAACGCACACAAAAAGCAATTGATAAATATTATAATGTATATGTTCCAATTGGCGAATAATTTTTTTTAAATAAAATTCCTCTAATTTTATAAAATGCGTTTTTTCTTTCTTATTTTTCTTTCTGTAAATTTTCTTTCTGCTCAGCAAAAATTCAGCGCGTCTTTAAAAAGTACACTATATAATAATGTATTGCAAGGCAAAAATTTTGACCTGTTAATTAAAGGGGATATTCAAGAGATAATAAAACAACAACAAAAACTTGGCATTAAACTTAAATACTTTGCAAACGATATTGCTTGTATTAACGTTACTGTAAGCTCGCTTAACAAATTAATAAAAACTAATTTGGTTAATTATGCAGAATATATTCCTAAGCCCGAAAAAACAAACCAGGGCTTATGTGATAGCACGCTCATTAAAAACCGTATAAAAGAAATAAGAACAGGCAACGGCCCCTTAACAAAAGCTTACGATGGTAATGGTGTAATAATTGGTATCATAGATACCGGAATAGATATAAACCACCCTGATTTTAAAGATGCAAACGGTAATTCGCGTATACATTATTTATGGGACCAAAACATTACCAAAACAAAAAAAACGCCTTTACTATTTGGTTATGGTCTGGAATGGTCGAAGCTGGATATTGATAAAGGCATTTGTACACATAAGGATAAAGGGCATGGTACTTACGTAAGTGGCATTGCCGCAGGTAACGGAAAAGTACAAAACAAAAACGAAGGCTGTGCACCAAAAGCAGGCCTTATTGTTGTAGCATTGGATTTTAATCGTGAAGGACCTGCAACTGCCGATGCTGTTAAATACATAATTGATAAAGCAACCCTTTTAAATAAACCATTTGTAATTAATATTAGTTACGGTAATTATTCTGGTAGCCATGATGGTACTAATTTAGAGGCAAAGTTAATAGATGGATTAATATCAGATATACCTGGAAGGGCCATAGTAGCAGCTGCCGGAAATAAGGGAAATGTGAGATTTCATACAAAAACCAATGTAACACCTGGCGATACAAATTTTACATGGCTAACTAATTATACCCGTACAATTGATTATTGGTTGTATGCCGATACAGCAAATATTAAAAACATTAAATATTCAGTCGGTGTTAATGGTGCAAATTTTTCTGATCGGGGAAGAATTGGTTTTAAAAATTATAATGATGCCTTGGTCAAAGTAAAAACTGATACTTTGAAATATAACTCAAAGCGTATTGGTATTGTTCAAACTTCATCGGCAATAAACCCTTATGGTGTTTATGAATTACATATTAAAATTTTTAAGGATAGTTTAAATTATAACTGGCGTATAGAAAGTACCGGTGAAGGTTCTTTTGACTCATGGAACTTCGATTTTGTTTCTAAAGATCTGCCTTCGATTGATCAGTATCCTAAAATAAAAAATTATATCATGCCCGATACACTATCAACGCTTGTAAGCAGTTTACAATGCAGTAAAGAAGTTATTACAGTTGGTAATTATGCAAATTCAAACTGCGCTTTAAGTTTAAATATTCATGAAAGATCAGGCGAAGTTGTTTCAAGCAGTAGTTGTGGGCCAACACGCAACAGTATTATTAAGCCTGATATTTGTGCAACGGGTGATGGGGTTATCTCATGTAAGGCTTTAAACCCAAATAACAAAAGTGCTTTAAGCGAAAACGATTTTTATATGGAAGGTAACGGCACGTCTGCAGCGGCAGCTTTTGTTACTGGTTGGGTGGCTTTGTACCTGGAAGCAAATCCTTTAGCAACAAATAAAATGATATTGGAGAGCCTTCACAAAGGAGCGCGTTTTGATAGTTTTACCGGCACTAGGCTGCCGACCAATAAATGGGGCTATGGTAAATTAGATGGTTTTAAATCCATTCTTTACCCCATCTTTAAACAAAAAAAATAATTGAATCCAAGCACATAATTATTTACCTTAGTCTTTCTATAATAATTGTAAAAACAGATCAATGAAAAAATATTTCCCCGCAATTATTTTATGTTATTTACTCTCCCAGCAAATTTCAGCAACCGAAAATATTGGAACTAAAAATGAAATTGCATTTTTAGAGAATAAAGGTCAGGTTTACGATCAGTATTATAAAGCAAGGCCCGATATATTATTTTCCTGCGAGGCAAATAGCATTGATTATTTTTTAAAGAATAATGGTATCAGTTACCAGCTTTCGCGTGTCGACTCCTGGAAGGAACAGAAAGATCTTTTTAAGATACCGCTTGGTAAAAAAACAATAAACCAGGTTGTCGATAAAATGACAATTTACCGTTTGGATGTTCATTGGTTAAATGCCAATAAAAATTGTATGGTTCAAAAAGAAGATGCTTTGCAAGGATATAGCAACTATTACTTCGGATTTTGCCCTGATGGCGTCAACCATGTTAAAAGCTATAAGAACATTACTTACAAAAATGTTTACAACGGTATCGATCTGCATTATTATTCTAAAAATGGAAACTTAAAATACGATTACATTGTTGCTGCAAATACAGATTATAAACAAATACAATTAAAGATAGATGGCGCCGAAAGTATAACAATCAATAAAAAGGGAGAATTGCTTATAAAAACGCCCCTGGGCACTATTATCGAACAGGCACCTTTGGTAAAACAAAATAACAAAGTGCTAAAGGCAAAATGGCTCGTAACTAACACTGTCGTTAGTTTTAAAATTGAAGGTATCGATCCAAAAAAATCTTTTGTTATTGATCCAATGATCCGTTTATGGGGCACGCTGTATGGTGGCACGGGAACTGATTCTGCTAATGCTACCTGTGTTGATGGTTCTGATAATATATATATTGCAGGTCATTCAAATTCCCCCTCAGGCATAGCCACCGTTGGCAGCCATCAGTTCACCTATGGTGGCGGTAGTATGGGCGATGTAATTCTTGTTAAGTTTGATCGCAACGGCGTAAGAAACTGGGCTACCTACTATGGAGGTTCAAATGATGATGTTGCCGTGGGATGTGCAACCGATAAGAACAGGAATATATTTATAACCGGTGGCACATATTCAAGTATAGGTATTGCTACTCCAGGCGCCTTTCAAACAATAAAAAAAGGTGATGCAGATGCTTTTTTCGCCAAGTTTGATTCTACAGGCGTTCGGCAATGGGCAACTTACTATGGTGACAGTATAGACGACGGAGGTTCTAATTGTTCAGTAGATCCCTCAGGAAATGTATTGTTTTTCGGGATTACTGAACCTCCCGTTTCAGGTGGCACTGTATTAGCAACTCTTGGCGCGCATCAAACCCTTAGTCCTAATTCAATTTCGCCTGATGGATTTATTGCAAAGTTCAGTACGAACGGCCAAAGATTATGGGGCACCTATTATGGCGGCAGTCAATATGATGAAGTTCGAGCGGGTGCTATAGATAGCCATGGTAATATTTACACCGCAGGACAAACTAATTCATATAATAACATTGCTACGCCAGGCTCACATCAATTTATAACACCCGGATTAGGCGGTTTAGGGTTTTTAGCAAAGTTTGATAGTATGGGTGTTCGTCAATGGGGCACCTACTATGGCGGTAATAGTCTCTGTGGGGGCTTGTACTGTGCTGTCGATAGATCAGATAACATTTACATGGGTGGCAATACTTCGTTAAGTGCGTCAACAACTGCGACCGATATTGCCACTTCTGGTTGTCATCAAAACACCATTGGCGGTGATGATGATGCGTTTTTAGCTAAGTTCAATAGTTCCGGGCTTCGCATATGGTCAACCTATTATGGTGGAGATCAATCAGAAACTGGATGGTGCTGCGCAACAGATAAGTTTAATAATATCTATTTAGCCGGAACCTGCATTGGCGACACCCTCGCCCAGGGAGCAATTGCAACGCCTGATGGTTTTCAAAACACACATGGTGGTGTACTTCACAACGCATATATTGTAAAGTTTGATTCTAACGGTGTTCGTAAATGGGGAACCTTCTATGGGC
>JACDED010000211.1 GCA_013816615.1 Bacteroidota bacterium | reverse complement strand
AAATAGTACCGCCTGTAATCGTAATAGGATTAAGAGGAGTTGTTGTAACAGATACAACAGCGGTGCCTGTTTTACAACCACCAGCATCAGCAACGTTTACAGTATAAGTACCAGACGGTAAACCTGTAGCAACCTGCGTGTTTTGTCCTGTTGGAGTCCATGTATAAGTATATGCAGGATTACCACCTAAAACTGTTACTGTTGCATTTGAAGTTGGACAAGATGGAGAGCTTGCTGCTGTTACAGTTAAGCAAGGGCCGGTTTGCCAAAACATACCGGCCATGTTTAATGAGTAGCAATCGCCGGTACTTGTGATACCATAATTAGCAGTTGTTTGTCCATTTACAGCTGGTCCGCCAGGTGCCTGGATATAATCCCAGCATTTTTGGCTAGCCACAGGATAACCTGCATTGTTAACCAAACTATTCATACGTAAATTGGGAGAGGATATTTGTTGAAGATCGCCTACAACCATAAAGTTTTGAGTAGTTGTGGGGTTACCACACACATTAAATCCGGCAATAACACTGTTAATAGTTCCACCAACACCTACCTGGCAACCATCAGCAATTACAATACTTCCGGTAGTATTTAATGCAGGATCAATATAAACTATAAATAAAGTAGCACCATCTGTATCTTTTGAAGGTGTTTGAGGCATAACGGGACAACCCGATAATGTATACGTACCGTTTCCGGAAATAATTGAAGTAACATTTGCGCGTGAAGTCCACGTACCACCATATCCCCAGCATTTATCAGTATGAAAACCAATTTGAGTCATTGCAAAAACCTGGCTAACCGCAGAAGGATTAACTAGTGTAGCATTAAAATTACCAGCACCAGTTTGACCACCACCACCGGCATACAAAAAAGCCGCTTGGATGATCGCTCCAGGAGGAATACCTGCCACAACTATCGGACAAGGCTGTAAAGTGCCTGTTCCTGGAGGAACTCCACCAAAAACCCTTTGATGCAATCTTGCAGAAATCTGCGTAAAACCTAAACCACAAGCTGTTTGCGTATAAGTAGTAGCAATTGAGCCATTACCATTCATAACACTGTTATTGGAGTTTCCACCCTTTGGATTACTAGGAGGAGCTGGAGTATTTGGATAACAATTCGCACATGGTGTACCAGGTAACGGATTTGGGTTTGTTTGCGTTTGAGCAAATGAAGAAACATTCATCAGCAAACAAATAAACAGGAGTTGTATAATAGTTTTCATTTCCCAGTAAGGTTTTTATAAAGGTATTGAATAGGCAAAGGCATTACAAATTATTCGCTCATTTTAAAGCCTGCTTCACGAAGTATCAATCATTGAAATCCCGCATTTAAATCGTTTTAATAATAAAACGGGTACATTTTTCTACAATATGTTAATGCTATAGAGGTTCGTAAAAAGCAAAAACCTTAGCACTTTAAAATGCTAAGGTTTTTAAATATTTTAAGCGTTAATTTTACTTCATTAAAGTAACATGGCCCACGTATTCTTTGCGTCCTTCTCCATTAGCACCAACAGCTTTAATTTTGTAAATATATACACCATCTTGTGCAGGCGTTCCTTTTGCGGTTCCATCCCAACCTTTAGTAAGATCTTTACTAAAGAATAATGAATGACCCCAACGATCAAATATTTCCATACTAAAACCTTCAGGTTTAAATCCTAATCCTTTTACCAGGAACATATCATTTAATGCATCGCCATTTGGCGTAAATGTATTTGGAATGTAAACATTAAGGTCCTCAATTATTTCAATAAATTTAATAACCGTATCAACGCATCCATGATCTGTTCTTTGGATCAACATAATAGGGAACTTGCCCGGGTTTTCAAATACACGTGTTGGATTTTGCACATTAGTAGTATCATATCCATCAATGCCTGTTCCACTAAACATCCAGTTAATACTAGTGATTGGCCCGTACAATGAAAATGGAGTAAAAGTTGTTTGATTATTACTTGTTGAAACAACATCAGGATTCCAACCAAAATCAGAGTGAGGTTTTGGCCATACAACAATTGGTGCACCGTAATTGTAAACGCCTGAACAACCGTTTTTTCCTAATGATGTGATACGTAAATTATAAGTTCCCGGTTCTTCAAGGCAAAAACTAAAACTATCCGCCTGCATTACTTTTGTTCCACCAAAATCATAAGTAGTTATTGCTGCTTCCTGTTGTGTTTTAGTATCGTAAAATAAACATAACGGTTCGCAGCCTTGTTCTTTTTCTAATAAAAGATTTGGCATTGGGGGCTGGTTAACCAGAACGGTAAATGTATGGCTGATCGTATAATTCGGACAAGCAATATCATGAGCTGTTAAATTGTAAACAGTTGTGCCGATCGGATAACCATACTGTACGCTACCTGTAGGCGATCCTAAAAATACAGGAGGATTCCATACATAAGCATAATTTTGACTCCCCCCTACTGAACCAGCTATTAATTTAACACTATCGCCTCTGCAAATAGTTCTACTCTGCGGCGTTAAAGTAAACGCAAGTGGCGATAATACTTCCACTTGAAGTTTTTGTTTTGTAACACATGGCCCTAAAGAAACCTCTAAAGTATAAGTTCCTGATTGATTAGGTTGAATACCTGGTATAGTTAAGTTTTGTGTATTTGATGTAAAACCTGTAGAGCTTGTCCATGTATAAGAATTTGCTCCTGCCGGCCCATTAATATTTAAAAGGTCGTTATAACACATTTGCTTATAAGGTGTCAACGTGAAATTTAAGATTGGATTTACAGTTAATTGTGTGGTATTAGAGTTATAGCATACTAAGGCGCCATTGTTATAAGATGTAACAACTGTATATATACCCGAAATAGCCGGCGTTGTAAAATAAAAAGTAGGATTGGCAAATGTAGCACTAAAGTTATTTGGCCCAGTCCACGCATACGTTGCAGCACCATTTGAGCTTGCAGATAATTGTACGTTTGCAGGTTCACAAACACTTATACTTGGCGTAACAATAACCGGATTAACAGGTACAACATTTATTTGATTTGATCCTGTAGTTGTACAACTAACCGATCCGATAGCAAAAGTAGCTGTAGCGAAATAAACACCTGATGCTACTGGCATAATAGAAGATATTGATGTTGCCTGCAATGCAGAGCTAAAGTTATTGGGTCCGGCCCATGAATAGGCAATTGCTCCGGGAGCCAGGGCACTTAAATTAGCTGTTCCGTATTGGCAAACATTATTTGGAACTGTAACAACAACAGGGCTGGTGACTACTACCGATAGGTTACTTACAGATGTTCGTGAACAAACTAATGTTGCGGAAGGGTTCGTAAACAGAGCGGTTAAACTATAATTACCCGAATTTATTGGCATTACATTACTAATCAATGGACTTTGAACGTTTGAACTGTAACCTGCCGGACCAACCCAGGAAAAAGCAGTAGGCTGTATAGATATATTCGTATTTAAGTTTAGGTTAGATCCCGGGCAAAGTGTATAATTAGCACTTGATGGCACTGCTGTATTAATGATTATTGCCACTAAACTTGTATCTTTTTTACAAGTTAATGTTGATGTAAATATTAAAGGCGTATTTGGTGCAGTAGTAAAAACTGTGCTTGCCAAACTTTGTGTGTAATTGTAGACAGCAGTTGCACTATATGTTCCGGCATTTAATGAGCTGGAATTTACAATGGATGGGGATTGTAGATTTGAAGCAAAACTATTTGGACCTAACCAGGAGTAATAAGAAGTAACAGACTGACCAGCGACAGCAACTGTAGGATTTATTGGTGTTAATGAAAAGTTTAAAGTGGTGCCTTGGCAAGCTGGTGCATTAACACCAAACACCGAAATTGTAGGTGTTGGATTAACCATAACCTGCACTGTAGTTGCACAAGCGCCAACTGTACCATTTGAACCAGCATAAACAGTGTAAATTCCACTAGCTAAAGGGGATGGGTTAGGGGATAATAAAAATTGAGTAGTTATTACAGTACCGGGGCCTGGGCTCGTTTGGGTTATATAACTGCCAACAGTTGGTGTTGTAGCTGGGTTAACAGCTACTGCTGTTGAATTTACAACACTATTAAAGCCACCCGGTCCTGTCCAAGAGAAAGTTAAAACACCTGTAGCAGTTGTTGTTATTTGAGCTGATAAACTAAATGTGTTTAATGCTGGGGCTGAACGCGAACACATCGCATAGCTTTCGTTAACAGTTGGATTTATGCCTGGAAGATAATAAATAGTTACATTTCCATTTCCGGTTTGAGCTGCTGGCGCACATAATGAACCTGCCGGATAAAAACTTGAGCCACCGCCGCCGCCGCCGCCGCCGTTTGCACCTGTGCAACAACCATCATTTCCGCCGCCGCCGCCGCCATCATCACCGCCACCGCCACCGCCACCAGATGCAGTTTGCCATGGGCCACCTTGTCCGCCAACACCCAGTACTCCGGGAGAACCTCCGGGAGGGGTTGCTGCCCATGGTACTCCACCAGTACCACCCGCGATTTGTGTTCCTCCACCACCGCCAGCACCATAAGTATTACAC
>JACDED010000110.1 GCA_013816615.1 Bacteroidota bacterium | reverse complement strand
ACACATTAAATGATTATATAAACTCAAAGGTTTAGGACTAAAACGACAAAATACTGTCTATGATTTTAAAATTTTTGTCGCGAAACAAAATCAAAAAAAACTTATCGGAGTTTTGCAGCGCTCTCAAAATATTTAGTGTGCTTAGTGAAATTAGTGGCTAAAAAAGCGGGCGGTTTTGTTTATACGAACTTCTTGCGCAAGGCATGGTTTGTAAATCTGCGCCAGGGATTGCAGCGGAAATCCTTTTTAGCTTTTCCGGCTAAAAAGATTGTAGCACGGCAAAAGCGCAGTGTGCTTTTGAGCGAGCTTGTGCGATGACTTGTGAAAAGCCCGGGCGCCCAAATAAAATGTAACTTTTTGAGAATTTTAATACTAACTAAAATTAAAATAATTTCCGATCAATTCTCTTTTCCTTCGTGAAAAACCCTGTTGAGTCGTTTTAATAAAAGCATCATAATAATAAATGCAAACATTAAAAGTGCAAAGTTGAGCCAGAAGTAATTTGCTTTATTATCAAACTTATCCCAATTCTTTGCTAATACACCACTTAATTTATTTCCGATAGATGTTGCCAGTTGCCAACCGCCCATCATTAAAGCTGCTAAACGTAATGGTGCTAGTTTAGATACCATTGATAAACCCATTGGGCTTAATAATAATTCGCCAACTGTAATTACCCCATAGCTCCCAATTAACCACATGGCACTTGCTTTATGCATGCCGTTATCGGTGTAATAAACAGCAGCCACCATCACCAAGGTGGATAAGGCGCTCACCAACAACCCATAAGCAATTTTTGTAGCGGTGGTAGGTTCTTTTTTCCGCTTTCGTAAAAACGCAAAAAAAGCAATTATAAAAGGCGTAAGTAAAACTACGAATGCCGGGTTCACAGACTGAAATATCTCGGAATTTAACAAGCTCACAGACTGACCTTCTGCCGGAAGTTGCGAAGGAGCTGCATTTTTAAAATACAGCGGATAATCGTTGGCTTTCAGTACTTTTCCTGTTTCGTCTTTTATTGGCCTGAATTGATTGTCTATCACATTTACTTCTTCTTTTGCATACACCAGTTGTTTGGATGAACCCATAAATCCTGCTACGGGAGCTATGGTCTTTGGCATCTCACGGTTGGTATAGGATTCGGCATAGGTAGTAAGAGCAGTTCCATTTTGTTTAAAAATGGCCCAGAATAAAATTACAATAATAAAAATAGTGAACATGGTACCTAACGGTTTGCGCTCTTCTACAGTTGCTTTTTTATAAATAGAAGCGTAAAAATAAATTACCGGAATGCAGAACATAAAAAACGCATCTGTACTTTGGCTGCCCATAATAGTAAAGGGTTTATCTACGCTGCCCCAAATAGCATTCGGCATTAGCCAGCCTATTACTGCAAAGGCAACACCGGTTAATAACACTTTAATAAACTGCATTAATAAGGGCTTGTCTTCCGGCTTTGGTTCTTTACGCACATCTACATGCTTGTAGTGTTTCATTCCTAACCAAAAAGTAATTACACCTAAAAACATACCAATTCCAGCGGATATAAACGCGCCATCCCATCCGATTTTGTTGCGCATAAAAGCCGCCACAAAATTGCAGATCAATGCGCCCACATTAATGCCCATATAAAAAATATTGTAACCTGTATCTTTATTAGCGCGGTAGCGTGGATCGTTATAAAGATTGCCTAACAAAGTAGCAATGTTTGGTTTAAAAAAACCATTGCCTACAACCATTACTGCAAGTGCGGTATAAAAGGCCCACTTTTCGGGAATGGCTAACATACAATAACCAATACCCATTAAAATACCACCAAGTGTAATTGAAAAACGATAGCCTAATTTAAGATCAGCCAAAAGGCCGCCCATAAAAGGTGTTAAGTAGGCAAGCGCAATAAAAGTTCCAAAAATATCTGAAGCTGTTGCATTCTCCCAACCCATGCCACCCTCTTTTCCATCAGCGGTCATGTAAAGGAAAAATATCCCGATCATTAAGTAGTAACCGAAGCGCTCCCAAAATTCAGTGAACACTAAAAAGAATAATCCCTTAGGATATTTTGATTCCATAAATTACTTAGTCAAACTGGCTCGGCGGCACCATGTATTTTAAATTTATAGCGTATAACACTATAAATACCACATCAAAAATTACCATGAGCGTTATTACAACACCTATAATTGCACTGCCCATTCCACCGGCCATAGAAGCAGCTGCTGATAAAGCATCAGTACCTCCAATAAATAAACCAATGTATGGTATTACTTCACCGATCAGGTAAAAATAAAAACCGGTTTGCTTTAAATTCCACATTTGCACTGCTCCAAAAGCACATAATGCAATGGCTAAAATATTAAGCAGTGTAGTAAGTATTTTTTTTGTTCCGCTCTGATCTGCAATCGCGGCTTCCATTTTATCGGCAGCCTCCGGACTAATGCGCCGTAACTGCTCAATTTGCTCTTGTTGTTTTTCAGGAGATTGGGTTATTAGCCCTGATAATGATGAGATCAATAATAGTGCGCAACAGGCCCAGGTTAACACACAGGTAACTGATAAAAGTTGCGGGCGGCCAATTGGCTTAATGTCATTTGTAAATTCAATATTATTTTCCATCGTTTCATGTTTTTTAAATGGTTAATACTAACTATAGTAAAGTTGCTAATAAAAACAATAAAATACTAACCGGGCTATTCCGTTTTAACAAAGTAATTGCTATTAGATACCTTTTTTTAGACGAAACGGGATGTTTATTTGGAAAATCTAAAAACTAAAGGTTAGAATTTTGGATCTGTTTTGGTTTTATATTTTTTAAATTATATGCATACATTGCTACAAAAGCAAGATCAATTATTATCCAAACGATCATAGATGTATATGATTTTCCTCCATCGGCAACGCCAACATCCATTCCTAAAAAATTTGTTGCAAGCTCAGCTGCCGCATAAACAAACAAGCCGATTTTATTTAAGCGCCACATCATAATTACGCCGGCAAGCGAAATAATGTTTGCAAAAAGATTGAACAAACACAGTTTGCCAATTTCATAAATGGTTACCACAGGATCAAGATTTTCAAACTGAGGCTGTGTTTCAACTATTTTGTCCCAAACACTTGTAATGGTTTCTTCGCTCATGCCAAGACAAATGGACCCGATAGCATAAATGATTATTAATAAGCCGCAAGCCACGAATGAAAGAATACAAAGAACTTTTAAAAATTGTGGTCTTTCAGGCAAGGGCGCAAGATCGTTTTGAAACTGGTCGTTGAAATTATTTTCCATAGAACTAAAATTTTAATAACAGTGGTAAAAATGCGAATAAAAAAAACGAAATGCTAATAATAAGTTCAGCAATAATAAAATGCTTTGAAATTAAATGACGTGTTTTAAAAAAATAAAAAACAATATTTCCTCTTAAAAAAAACTGGAAAGAAAAAAATAAAAATACCGGCCAAGATAATGCATTATAGATCTTTCCTTCGGTAAAATTAAAATGTGTGTAATTAGAAAACGCACGTGAGAAACCACAGCTCGGACAATCCTTACCAGTAGCTGCTTTAATAGCACAATCAATTGGATGATCATTAGGATAAAAAAAATAGGAGTAAGCAAAGCCTACTCCTATAAATATAAAAAACACCAAACTTATAATAACATAGGCCGGTGCTTTACGCATGCATTAGTGTTGTTGAAGTGTATCGGTAATATTTCTTAATTGCTCCATTGCTTTATTTAAAGAATCCATAGCGCCCGATTGCTCCATTGCTTCTTTTAATAATCCACCACCTTCGTTAACTGCTTTTGCAATAACAAAGATCCAGATGCAACCAATAATGATAGCTAAAACCGAGCAGATCAAACCTGCAATAGCCATACCTTTTGAAGTACCGGCTTTGCTTGCCTGGCTCATGCTGATAGCTGATAAAATAACGCCGATAACGGCAAAAACAATTGCCCATATACCAAAGCAAGGTACAAATGAAAGAATGATCGCTAAAATTCCTAAGATCATTCCGGCTATGCCTAAACCTTTTCCGTTATTAGCTGCCGGTTGTGGTGTTGTGTTTTGTTCCATTTTTTTTAAGTCTTTTAATTAATATTTTGGTGAAAATACCCTCTTTTTATCAGATATGGGTTTTGGATAGTATAAAGTTTTTAACATCTTTATTTGCAATAGCATAAAATAAAAAAGTCCCTTCTTTTACAAGAAGGGACTTGATTGTTTCCAAAAGAAACTATTTCATGTGTTTAAGGTTTAAACCGTAAAGAACGATGAATAAAATTGGGAAAATAACACCCATAACACCAAAACCGCTATACACAAAACCCATGATCATCGACACTACACTAGCACCAACGTATAAGAAGAAACCGATTTTTTTAAGTTTCCACATTTGGATAACACCGTAAAGTGAGATCAATACAGTAACAAAACCTACAATGATGTATGCCCATGTCATAGCAGCGCTAGGACCAGTATAGTTCATTGTCGCGCCTGAATCAGCTGCCATACCCTCTAAAGCAGAGGCTCCAGCTGTCATTGCTCCCATTGCAGTAATAACAAAGATGTACCCAAGTACTGCTAAACCTGCGAAAATAAATGATAAAATACAAAGAACTGTTAAAAATACCGGTCTTGCAGGCTGCCCGTTCGGAGCTGTTTGTGTTGTTTGTGTTTGTTGTTCCATTTTTTAGTTTTTTTTAGTTAATAATAATTATGAAAGTAACTACTTCTTTTAGAATGAGAGATTGAAATTTAAAAAAGTTTTTAACATTTTTTTGTTTTTGTCTCATTTATAAGGCTTTCCATGCCTCAAAATTAACTTTTGAACTATTTTCCGCATCCATTTTAACTTTTAAAACAGGCGTAAAAAAGTAAGTATTGCCTTTTTTATCTTTTTGCAGGAAGATCGTTTTCATTTGATCTGCAGAATTAACGCTCAATATTATCTCATCCTTATCACCAAAATATTGCAACCAGTTATTAAAATTGTTCTTCAAAAAGATGCCATTTACCGCCAAAATTTCATCGCCTGCAAATAAGCCCGCTTTCCAGGCTGGTGAATAAGGCGCGACTAAAGTTATCCTACTGTTCAGGCCATTATCCATTACCTTAAACCCATATTTATTTTCGCAATCATTCGTGTTGTTTTGTTTTACGAATTCAATGCCTAAATAATCAAAACACGGTTTTAATTCCACTTCAAAATCCTGCGGCGAATACACAAATGTTTTAAAGAATTGCGTAAAATCCTGTCCGCTTACTTCATTCACCAATTCAATTATATTATTTTCCGTATAGCCATTTCCTTTTTTTCCAAAACGTTCATATAATAAAACGCATACATCGCGCAATGCTTTTTTATTTTGTGTTGCCTGTAAAATTTTTACATCCAGCATAAAAGCAATTAAACTGCCTTCATCATAAATATTTGTTTTGCGATAAGGTGCGCCGGGCAAGTAGCCATCCAACCAGGTTTCCCAACTGCTATCAGCCACGCTCAAATTATAACGGCCAAAATTATGAAAGTGTTTTGTTAAACGTTCCTGCAGGGTTTCAAAATACTGTTTAAGTGAAAAAACATTACTGCTGAATAATAATTTATCGCCATAATAAGTTGTAATCCCTTCGTAAACGTAACCCGTTTTAGCGTAATTTTCTTTTGTATAATCATATGGCAACATTTCTACCGGGCGAATTGTTTTTATGTTCCACGAGTGAAATAATTCGTGGCAACTCACACCTAAAACATCTTCATAGCTTTTACCGGAATTGATCGCATAACCCGGACCAATTGCTATTACAGTATTTTTAATATGTTCAACACCATGATAAAATTTAAATGGCAGAACATGGAAAATAAAATGATATTCATCTGTGGTAAAATCATTCCAGAATTCAATTTGTTTTTGAGTGAAGGCTGAGAAATGATATTTTATTAATTTAAAATCCGGTTTGCATTCACCAATAAAATGCAGGTGAAATTTTATGCTGTTTACTTCGTAAAGATCGCTTTGAATTTTTTCAGACGCAACGAAAGGAGAATCCACCAGCTCATCAAAATCTTTAGCGATCAACGTGTTTCCTTCTTTTTTTAAAGAACAAACGATCTTATAATTCTCAGGCACTGTTAATTCAACGCAGTGCTCCTCGTTCATTCTGCCAACAACATACATGCAGCAGTGAACAGGGTTCATATATAACTGCGCGGTATCTGCATAGCAAGCGCCTGCATTTAATTCTGCCGAATAATAACTATACGTTACTTTAATGGAAGAAGCCCCTTTTGAGTTTATTTCCCAAAGATCTTTATTCAACTTGTGAAAAGTTAAAGCTTCGTTTTTTTCATTAAAAACATCAACCCGTTTTATATTTTTAGCAAAATTGCCTAATTCGTAACGGCCAGGGCGCCATGCAGGAAGCTGTAGTTGAAGAGTATCCTGCGAAACAGAATCAATAAGCATATCAATATATACATAATGAGATGCCGGATTTTTTTGATGCATTAAGTACTTTATCATAACAATAAATTTGTTATAAATGTATATATTTGAATTATTGTGAAGCCACTATATTTACTTTTTTTTATACTTAATTTATTAAACATTAGCGCTCAAAACCTTGATTCGCTAAAATTAGTTGCAGATAAATTACCGCACGATACCGATCGTGTAAATTTGTTTTACGACGAAGGGTTTTCGCACCGCACCATTGATGCGCAATACAGTTACGATTGCGCCAGGCAAGCCGAAAATTTTGCGCAAAAAACAAGTGAGCCGTTTTACACAGCAAAAGCATTTAATTTATTAGGCATTTTATTTTACCGCAAAGGTGATCTTAACACCGCTTTATCTTTTCATAAAAAAGCGTTAAAGCTGCGCATGTTTATTAATGATAAAAAAGGAATTGCTTTAAGCCAGGCCAATCTCGGTAATATTTATTCCGATCTTGCCAGGTATAAGTCGGCCGAAGATTCTTATTTAAAAGCGCTGGAAATAAACAACGAATTAAACCTGCCAAAACAAATTGATAACTGTCTTTTAAATTTAGGTGTATTAAGTGTTGAATTAAAAGCTGTTAACATTGCCGAAAGTTATTTTTTACGTGCTTTAAAAAATGCTGAAAAAAGATTTGATTACGAAACACAGGCTTCCTGCTTAAATAATTTGGCCTACGTAAATATTCGCAAACAAAATTACGATGCTGCCATTGCCAATTGCACAAATTCCATTAAAATAAAAGATATAATGGAAAATGAAATGGAAAAGGCCGATAGTTATTTGAACATTGCGGCTGCTTACATAAATAAAAAAGAAGGCTTACATGCTTTAGAGAATTTAATTATTGCCGACAGTATTATTTTAAAATTTAATTATTTAGCGGCAAAGATCGACGCTTTAAAAACCTATTCGGAATATTATAAATTAAGTAACGATTATGAAAAAGCCTTTGCAAATTTACAACGCGCAAACGTTTTAACAGATAGTCTTGCTAAAGAAAATAAAAAAATAGATGAAAATAATTTTATTGAAACCTCAGCCGATGAAACTCCTGAGGAAACAAAGAAAACAGGTTTCCCGTTTTTACTTTTCGGTATTCTACTATTTTTAGCATTAGCCTGTGCAGTATTGATCTTTAAAAATAAACGATGAGCAAAAAAGAAAAGAACAAGGATGGCTTTGTTTATTCTACCAATCCGAATTTTAATTTAAACAATGCCAACGATCACGAAGAAGAAAGCACTGTTGCTCCTAAACAGGAACAATTAAAAATTTACCTGGATCGTTTGGGTGGCGGAAAATTTGTGAGCCGCATTAATGGCTTTACAGGAAAGACCGGCGATATTGAAATCCTCGGAAGATTATTGAAACAAAAATGCGGTGTTGGCGGCTCGGTAAAAGAGCGCGAAATTTTAATACAGGGTGATCATCGCGAAAAACTTATTTTATTGCTTTTAAAAGAAGGTTATAAATCAAAAAAAGCCGGGGGGTAAGCTTCCACTTCGCTCAGCCTGACACTGAACCGTCATTGCGAGCGATAGCGAAGCACTCTAACACATAGGGGTTTGAGATTGCTTCGTCGTTACCTCCTCGCAAAGACGAACTTCGACATTTTAACCCTTCGCCTGACGCGTAAAAAAGGTCCGAACCTAAAATCAAATATTCGCCGACTTTTCTTTTACCACTGAGACACAGAGTTAACAGAGAAAAATTATTTCTTGTATTAAAACACAGCCGTCATTGCGAGGGTTTTTCACTCGAAGCAATCTCACTCATAGATTTTATTTTTCGCCTTGTTTGAGATCGCATCGTCATCCTTCCTCGCGATTACGAATTAAAATTCTCCATGCCCTCTGTAACTCTGTGGTTCACACCTTAATCCATTACCGTTTTTTAACCTGCGCATGTTTTCCGTGTTCTATTCTAACAAAATAAACACCATCCCTAATTACATATGTAAGATTTTAGCCGTTTTTACAAATTTATTGCGTTGCAGTACGTCTACTTTTGATACAGTAAACTTAGCTGGACAAAAATAATATATATGAAAAACGCCTTACACATTCCCGGATTTTTAGTAAAAAAAATTAGCATTTGTATTGTTTTATTTTTTAGCACAATTATAATGGGCCAAAATAGTTTTATGTTTACTACTGCAGGCGCAACGGGAAGCCTGGGGCCAACACAGGCACAAATTAACACAACCTATTCTTTAACCAATTTAAATAATGCAGTAATTTCTATAAATGGTATTCAAACCTGGACAGTACCCGCTACAGGACCTTACAAAATAACAGTTAATGGCGCGCAAGGTGGTGGTAACGGAGGACTCGGGGCACAGATAGAAGGAGATTTTATGCTTACTGCCGGACAAGTTTTAAAAATAGTAATTGGCCAACAAGGTATTTGTGGTACAGGCGGAACTGCCTCTAACAACGGCGGTGGCGGTGGCGGTGGTTCGTTCGTAGTTTTAGGAACTAACTCATTACTGATTGGTGCCGGCGGTGGCGGTGGTGGCCTTTCTGGCGCTATTGGCGGTAATGGCTTAACAACAACAGATGGCGGCGCAACATATTATGGTGGCAATGGCATTAATGGAAATGGCGGATATAGCGGTATCACGAATGGCGATGCTGCCGGAGGAAGTGGTTTTTTAACAAATGGATACAACTCTTCTAATCCCGCACAAAGTCCTTGCGAAGGTGGTAAGTCTTTTTTAAATGGCGCAACAGGCGGCAACAGTGGCACCAACGGTGCTTACTATGGTGGTGCTGGTGGTTTTGGCGGTGGCGGTTCAGGCTGGCACAATTCTATAAACAGATGCGGTGGTGGCGGTGGCTATTCTGGTGGACAAGGTGGTACATTAAATACATCTCCTCCAGGACCTGCTGGCGGTGGCGGATCATACAACAGTGGAACAAATCAACAAAACATTGCCGGGAACAATTCGGGGAATGGCAAAGTAACTATCAGTTTTATGTATGGTTTAGCTATTACACAAACATCAACAATTTCTTGTAATGGTTTTTCAACTGCTGCTTTATCAGGAAGTATCAGTGGTGGTACAGCACCTTATACATATACCTGGCTGCCTTGTGGCGGAAGTAGTTCTACTGCTTCTAACTTAGCCGCCGGAGTTTATACTTTAATAGCTAAAGATAATTCTGGTCTTATAACCTCAGCTATTTATACTGTAGCGCAACCTTTGCCATTAAACATTACAACAAACCAGGGTTCTGTTTGTGCCGGAAATTCTTTTACAATAATCCCATCCGGTGCTTTATCGTATTCCTATTCATGCAACACAGCAGTTGTTAGCCCTACTATAACATCATCCTATACTGTTACAGGATTTTCGAATATGGGTTGCCCGTCAAAAGCTGTAGTTACAATAACGGTTAACACTTTGCCATCCATTTCATTTACTGCTTCACAAAATCAAATGTGTACTAACGGTAATCAAATTGTTTTATCGGGTATGCCGGCAGGAGGAAATTATTCGGGTCAAAACGTAAGTGGTAATTTATTTACACCTTCTTCTAACGGAACATTTGTTTCAACATATCATTATACTGACCCGAATACAAGTTGTAGTAATACAGCAAGTGTTGCTATTGTGATAGCCTCTTGTACCGATGTAGTTGACCTAAAGAAAAAAACGACCGAAATAAAATTATATCCAAATCCAAGCAATGGTATTTTTAATATTGAAACGAATGATCTTAATGTTAAACATATAACTGTTTTAGATCTTACAGGAAGAATTATTTTAAATGAAACATCCGATAATGAAACTATTACTTTAAATATTTCTGATTTTTCTTCAGGAGTTTATTATGTAAATATTAACTCAAAAGACAGAAAAGAAACATTAAAAATGATCAAAGAATAAATTGTAATAGTAATTAGTTGTTAACCGGTAATTTTATTACAGTATGTTTTCCGTTTAAATTTATGTTTAAAAAGTAAATTCCCGACTTGAATTTATTCAGATCTAATTCAATATTGACTTTAGAAGTTTGAGTAGTATTTTCATTTAATATTCTTCTTCCTGAAGCATCAGTTAAAAAATAACTTAATTCATTTATCCCTGTACTATTTTTTTCTATCATAAACTTATTATTCTCAAACATTTTTACTACAAAATCACTATTTTCAATGGAATTATTTTTTATTCCTAAATAAAGTGCAGATACAACAACTGTTTTAAAAGCTGTATCAACGCAGCCTGAATTACTATGTGCTATTAAACTAACAGTGTAAACACCGCTTGCCGCATATTGATAATTTGGTGCAAATGCCAAAGATGTACCACTATTGTCTCCAAAGTCCCAATTTTGATACGCTGCGTTTGAAGTAGAATTGGCAAACTGAATAACAGGGTTTTGTGCAAGATAACAAGTATCAACACAAGAAAAATTTGCCAGTATAGGATCTTGTTGAACAATGGTATAAAAAGATTGATTATTATCACACATACCAACTGTATTTATATTTAAGTTAAACGAGCCGTTTGCCAATCCCTGAAGAGTATCTGAAGAGTTTTTATTCAGGCTTGTTTGTATAATAATATTATTCGCATCTTTCCAATAATAATTCCATGGCCCTGAGCTTTGCCCTATTGCTGTTATTTGTCCGCTATTGATATTTTGGCAGGTTGGTTGTGCAATATTAGAAGAGATCTGCAAAGGGTTAATGGTAATGCTTAAAATAAAACGTGCCACAGAAGTTGTATCTTCTAAATTAAAAACGAAATTCGATGTGCTTAGATCCGTTGAAGTTGCAGTGAACTTATCATATAAATTAAAACAAGCTCCTGTTGGAAAACTATTAAATTCTGATGCGCTAATTGTATAACTGCCGGTATAACCGGTTAATGTTTTTAAAGAGGTAGTATATGTTCCTGAAATTGGCGAGATACCGTTTACCTGGAAGTTGGCATTTGCTTCTTCAATGGCAATTGTTGGCGCATAAGGATCCTGGCCTACCATTTTCATTGCATCATAACTTCCATCAAAATTAGAAGTAGCACCGGGTTGTATATAAAGAACGCTTTCATCAGCAAAACCATAAGGGCCATTCATATTAATACGCACCAAACTATTTGTATTTTGAACCGAAGCGCTTTTCAGGAAGGTTGGATTACCACTTACTTTTACCGCTTCAGTTCCATTTAAAGCTGTAGCACCTGTTGAATGCACGTAAAAACCCTGGCTCATAGGAATTACATCGCCAATACCTCCGGAAGCAATTGCCGGGCTACTAATACCATTAATATATGTTGCGTGCGCACCTGTTCCTGCATTAAGATCTGCATTGTATGCATATATTGCATCATCAATATTTGATGTTGCGCCTTTAAGCGCCGCCCAGCTTATTGGAGAAGGATAAGGATTATGAATTAAATTCCAACCGTCCTCCAAAGGATTTCCATAATTAGTATAATTTAAAGGAATTGTTTGGTTGAATTTTCTAACCTGTCCAATTACATCAATTGTAATATCGTTGGTGGAGAATTGACCGTCACCTAAATAAACCCAATAACCTTTGTTTGCTACAATTGGATCGTTAATAGTATTAATAGGAATATAGGCAGCTGTATTTGAATACGATCCGGAAGCTGTTTCATCATACCCGTAAATAGAATAAAAACCAGCAGCAAAACCATCAGGACAAGTTGGACATGAAATAGCAATGTTATCATCCCAATCGCTAAAGCTTAACCCTGTTGAAACTGGTGTGCCTAACAATGCCCAACCGGTTGTTCCACCCGGGGCAAATCTTTGTATAGTAATAAACCCATTAATATTTCCGCTGCCGGTTATTTGTCCTATACGGGCTGTAGCAGCCGCGGTTGAGAGCAAAGTAAACATATTAAAGTTGGTATTAAAAGTTCCGTTATTTAAGCCTAAAGTTCCTCTTATACTTTGTGCGCTGGTTAAACCTGAACCGGCAGCATTATTTAATGTAAGATCAAAAAAGTTTATCGGATTGCTTCCACCAATACTTTGCGAAGCTGTTCCATTTAATAAGATCAAACCATTATTAGTATTAAATGTTCCGTCATTAATTATATTTCCTTTTAATGCGATTGAAAAATTAGAAGCGCTGATATCAAATGTAGATCCACTATTTACAGTTATGTTGCCATTCGCGATAATTGGTGCAGCCAATGACTTAACACCTGAACCTGAGAAAATTAAATTATTAAATATTTCCCCGCCCGATTTAAAAATACTTTGAGTAGTGTTTGAGTTAAAATTAACGGTACTGCTGCCGGGAATACATGTGCCACCATTATTTTGCCAGTTGTGCCCCAGGTTCACCTGCAAGGTATTTAAAGCAAAGCTGCCTGAATTAATAACCACATCATTTAAAACATTTAAATTATTTGTTACAAGGTTAGCCGTTACGTTTGCACTGTTCACAAGTATGCTTGCAATTGAACTTGTTGTATTAATATTTATGATTTGATTTGCCGGGCTTGTTGAATTCCCAATTTGTAGTGTACCACCTGTAACGGAACCTGATGTAGAACCCGTATTAGTAAAACCAAGATCCTGCGCACCGCTCCCACCTTCTGCCCTGATCAAAATAACTCCACCTGTCATATTAAAAATAGAGCCTACGCCTGCCAACTGAAACGGCGCGTCGGTTGTACTTGCCGAACCAACAGTGGGAACCGTTAGTACACCTCCGCTAATACTAAAATTACTAACGTTATTTAAACCTGTTGAATAATATTTGCCAGCAATATTTATAGCGCCATTAATAAGATTGATGGTTCCACCACTCGCTAATATATCTTCGCTTGTTTGATTACCAATATTTAATGTTCCGTTAGCTACAGTTATTTTACCAGATAAAATAATTCCCGCGCTTGTTGTTACAACAGCATTTGGTGAGTTTATCCATAATCCTGTGTATTGTGAAATAGTTGTAGTTACTAAAAAGGGTACAACATTAATGGCGTTTACAGTTGAGAATTTTACTGTACCTGAAGTTAATGTTAAGAAACCGTTTGCCGCGCTAAAATTAGATGAGCTTATGTCTAATACATTGTTAGCTGTGCCACCAAGATCAACGCTAATTAATTTATAATTATTTGTTGATCCTGTACCGCTTATATTTGTATTACCAGCCTGGGTTAAAAATAAATTGCATTGGCCACTTGGGTTCGATGCAAAATCTATTGTTCCGTTATTTGTAATATTGCCTTTTACGTTTAAAATATGCGTTACACTTGAACTCGCATTTACGTTAAATGCAGATCCGCTGTTTACAATCAGATCTTTATTAACAGTTAATGTTCTTATTGTATTGGTTTCAAATCTAAGTGTTGCTGCACCTGTAGTACCAACAGTTAAATTATTGCATTGGCCTGTAGTATTTATTGCTACAATATGGCCATTAGAAATAGTTACATTATCTCCGGCAACAGGAACACCGTTTGGAGTCCAGATATTTGCATTTGACCAATTGCCACTTTGATTGGATATTTTATTTGTACCAGATAAAGTTGCCTGTGTGCCGTTTAAAGCATTACTTAAACAGCCTTCTGTAACAGCAAGTAATTTCCAATAATATGTTGTGCTTGCTGTTAAACCGGTAATAATTGCTGAAGTAGCATTTGCTGCTGTTTGAGTTACAAAATTATAGTTAACACCATCTGTTGAATTATAAATAACATAACCAACTTCATTGTTAGCCCAGTTTGCCCAGTTTAATGTCATACCGCTTTGGCTAACACCACTAAAACCAATTACACCGGGAGGATTGGCTGGCACGGGTGATATAAATATATATTGCGAATTTGAGGCTGGCATTGCCGAAAGATTATTTTGCACAGTATTGTTTAATACATTTGTATTAACCGTTTGCAGCATTTTTAATTGGGCGGCAGTTGGCAAAAAACCCATGTTGTCGGCATTTAATCCCATCGAATAAGAAAAAATATTTGTTCCTGTTGTCATTGTACCATAATTGATCAGGATCTGACCTGTAGTTTCAACTAATTGCACCTGAAAATTTAAACTTGGTGTTGTATTTTGATAAACCGCCATATTTATCCACTCAATAGTAAGTGTTCTGTTAGGCATTGCGCCGGTTAAAAAATACTTTATACTGTTTCCTAAGGGATTAGTGCCCCCCTGGGCTGTAAGATCATCATAAAAAGGAGCAATAGCCGGGCGCGTTGCAGTTCCTGCATTTGCGCTTGTAAAAGCTGCGTTGTTAAATCCAAAATTATCAGCTATTGGTCCGCCATCATCTGTTGAGTTAGAAAAATCAATAAAGCCATTTGTTGAAGCGCTGAACTGAGTATAACGATCACCATTATACCAAAAATCAAATCCAATATCTGTAAAATCAGAACGGTTATCATCCTGGGTAAAAGTTGCAGTATTGCGCCATGTACCAAATGCCGAACCGGAGCTACTAATAGATGAGTAGCTGACACCGGTGTTTCGTACACTCGAATAATTTGCAATTGATTGTGATTGGGTTCTTAATAATAAAAGAACAAAGAGCAATAGTAAAACTTTTCTCATTTTATAAACAGTAGTAAAACTTAAAAATAAATACACAAAATCTAAAAAAAATTTAGACACACGTTTAAATATAATGAATTTAGATTCCTGTTTTGAAGAAATGAGATGAAAAGTTGGATTTTCCAGATGAACTAGACGATCAAATATATTAAGTCTTATTTTTTTTATAGAATTCTTTGATAAAAATGTTTTGCTAATTGATCTTCGTTTAGTTAATGTTTCCATACATTGCTTATTTGCTAACATGTATCCACAAAAAGTGCCAAAAAACTTAAACGCACATTATCAGTAGTTTAGCGAATCTGTATTTTAAAAAAAATCCGGATACTGGAATGTTTCCCAAAATCCGGAAGTGTTGTTTAATACATTTAAGCGGTTTATGCATAGCTTCACTCCTTAAAAAAACACAACTAAAGAAATAAAATTATCTCCAAAAGAAGCCGCGCTTTTAAATTTTATTTGCCAGCACAAGAACGATGTATTACTTCGCGAAAAAGCTTTAAAACAAATATGGACAGATGATAATTATTTTACTGCCCGCAGTATGGATGTATATATTATAAAACTTCGTAAATATTTAGCTTCCGATACTTCTGTTGAAATTAATAATTTGCATGGAAATGGTTATAGTTTGTCGGTTAAAACATAATCTCGACGAGTAAATTAAAAATTTTTAATTTTATTTGGACGCCTTAACGGGCTTCTACGGGCTCCACTTCGTTGCGGCTGGGCGAGAAAACTTCGCCCGAGCTAAACCCTTCGCATCCCTGGCGCATATAGTTTGATGCGCAGGGATTGAGCCTTTGTTTGAGCTCTTTTTTTATTGTCCTGAAAGGCCATAAAAAAAGCGAGTGGCCCTTCGTCAGGCTCAGGATAAACTTCAGCCCGCCCGGGCGCCCGAAAAAATCTTGTAATTAAAGTGATTAAACTATTGGTGAAGATTAAACTAAAAATGATTTGCTTTCAGTTGTAACAGTCATTGTTGGTTGAGGACCTCTTTTGCTACGTACAACATCGTTTTGTTCAGTTT
>JACDED010000109.1 GCA_013816615.1 Bacteroidota bacterium | reverse complement strand
CCCCCCCCCCCCCCCCCCCCCCCCCCCCCCCCCCCCCCCCCCCCCCCCCCCCCCCCCCCCCCCCCCCCCCCCCCCCCCCCCCCCCCCCCCCCCCGTTACAGTGGAATCTCCAATAGAGCTTTCAAATACATTAAACACTCAAGTTCTTATAACAACTCATACTCCTACACTAGCAGGTCTTCTTCCGACAAATAGTTTAAGGTTAATAACTAATGATGCTGGGATAAGAAATGTTGAACCAGCAAGTGAAGATGTTCTGCAAAGAATAGTGGATACTTTAGGACTTTTGCCTGATCCGATATCTAAAAACGCTAGAGCTATACTTCTTGTGGAGGGAAAATCGGATGTAACTTTTATTAACCATACAAGTCAAAAACTAAAAGAAGCAAATCATATAACTCATACTTTTGATGAAAAGAATTTTGCAATTGTTCCTATTGGTGGATGTGGAAATTTAAAACATTGGCGTACGCTTAAACTTGCTGAACAATTTAATATACCTTGGTGTATATTAATTGATTCGGATTTAGGAACACCCGAAGAGGTGAAAAATACTATTGCAATTAACAATCTAAAAGCTGATGGCATAAAAGCTTATGTAACCCGCAAAAGGGAGCCTGAAAATTATATTGACCTAGCCGTTTTAGCATTACCTGCTGGAAGTATGTTTACATTCATCGATACTGATGACGCAAAAGTGCTTATTGGTTTAGAAAAAACTATTCGAAAAGACAATGTATTAGATACGTTTTGGCCGTCAATGACAACAGAACAAATCAGAAACAAAGAAACTTACCTTGATGAAGGTATAACTAGATTTGAGTTTACTGAGATGTTTGCAGATTTTCTAACTCTTACTCCTTAATCAAAACCATCTCAGTTTCCTAAGACGGCTTCTTGTACAGATGCTATATCTACCACCCAATCCACAAATACCCAACAGCGGGTATAGCATCCCTTATTACATTTTAATAGTTTTGGCATGTAAGTAAACCCAAACTAAAAAGCCATGTCATTAAACAGAACTATCCCTTTAACCATCGTGTTAATTGTTACCCTTATTTTTTCCGGTTGCAGGAACTACAATATATATAAACTAAAATTGTCTCCCGCTAAAACAACAACTAAAATTCTTCCATTAAAAAATGATAAGAATTCGAAAACGTCTGGCTATGGTTATATTTTTAATCATGAAGTGCAAAATAACATTTGCCAGATAGCAAGTACCGATACGTTTAAGCTGAATAAAGACAATATGGGACAAATTGAATACCGTATGATAAAAGAAAAAGACGGTAAGAACCCACTCTGGATGTTATTTTGTACAGCTACTTCGCTTCCATTCCGTACTCCGGCATTAGTAGGTATTCCGGTTGGTCATGCAAAAGGCGTTATAAAATTAGAGGTAGATGTAAAAGATGCTTACGGAAATTTAATTAAAACGTATAAAGCAAAAGGCAAAGCTATTTCGTTTATTACCTGCTATTGGGGATATAGAAAAAGTGATGCCCAGGATAAATCGAGAGATAAAGCATTTGTAAAAGCAATGGGCAAGATCAAAAGCCAAATGGATGCAGATGCAGGTATGCTGAACTCAAAACTGCCCGGTGGTTATATGAACGAGCAGGAGATACAGGCTAAAACATTTATACTGGCAGGTAATGTTGCTTACGAGAAAAAAGAATATGAGAAAGCCATTGAGAACTATACAAAAGCAAATGCTATTATTACTGAGCCAAAAAAATACCATGCCATGTACCTGTATAAGCTCGGCTCAAGTTATTCGAATCAATCTACAGTAGAAGGAAACGCAAATGCTATTAAATATATAAAACAGGCGCTTGAGCTGGATCCGAAAGTAGATCTTCTCGCTCCTATTACATTATATTCTGTTTACATAGATAACAACGACTATCAAAGCGCCATAAAGTGGTTGGATTATTCGCTTAGCAATTTTGAGCTTAACAGTAAACAAAAAGAACTGATTAACGGCTATAGAACTGCTGCGGCAAAAGCCTTACCACAAATTACTGCCGGCGCTGCTTTGCTTGATAAACCTGTAAAAGTTACTATCAACAATATGGGCCCTATCATTAACGGAAAAGAAGGGGATTATTTTCCTTCGGTAACTGCAGATGAGTCGATGTTATTATTTACATCGCGCCGTGCAGGAAGTACAGGTGGAATGGGAACGGATGGAAAATATGATGAAGATCTTTGGTTTTGTGATAAAGATACAGCAACAGGTAAATGGGGCGCACCTAAAAACTTTGGTCCACCGGTAAACACAAAAAATAATAATGGTATAGCTTCATTTACAGGCGACGGACAGTTTGTTGTTTGCGGAAGATGTGGCGAACCGGATGGTTCGGGAAGCTGTGATATTTACGGCGCCAACTTAGTTGGTAATACCTGGAAAGAGCCGGTTAACATGGGAACAACTTTAAACTCAAAAAACTGGGATGCACAGGTATCTATTTCTGCAGATGGAAAGATATTGGTATGGTGTTCTGACCGTGAAGGCGGATTTGGTAACGAAGATATGTGGATCTCTAAAAAGAAAGACGATGGAACATGGACAGCGCCAAAAAATTTAGGACCTGTTGTAAATACATCGGGTTCGGAGTATGCACCGTATTTACATCCTGATGGAAAAACATTATACTTTGCTTCTGATAATCAAACACCACGTATTGGTGGTACCGATATTTACAAAACAACCATTAAAGAAGATGGCAGCTGCACGACGCCCGAAAATTTAGGTTACCCTATTAACAGCGAAAAAGACGACAACTATTTTGTACTTACACCATCAGGCTTAAAAGGCTATTTTGCATCTACAAGAAGAGGCGGTTATGGTGAAACAGATATTTACGAGATCGTTTATCCACAGGAAATGAAATCACAGCTGACCACTTTTGTTGGCTTTGTATTGAACGATGAAACAAAAGCGCCCTTAGAAGCAAACATTAAAATTGAAGACCTGGATAGTAATAAAGTTGTTGGCGAATATGTTTCCAACTCTGCATCAGGAAAATTTGTTGTGATCTTAACACCGGGTCATAATTATGCATTAACTGTAAGTAAACAAGGCTATTTATTTTATTCTGAAAACTTCAACATTCATGCAGACAATGCCTTTAAAGAAGTGAAGAAAGAAGTATACTTACAACAAATTAAAGAAGGAAAGAAAATTGTATTGAATAACATTTTCTTTGAAACAGGAAAATCGATATTGACAGAAACTTCACAACTGGAGATCGGAAAATTAGCGGAGCTACTCAATCAAAATCCTTTGGTAAAAGTGGAGATCTCAGGCCATACGGATAACGTAGGTAAAGATGCTGCCAACCTTAGCTTATCGCAGGACCGTGCTAATGTAGTAGTGGCAGCGCTTGTTACAAAAGGCATTCCGGTTGCGCGTTTAATTGCAAAAGGGTATGGTAAAACACAACCTTACGGCCCAAATGATACAGACGAGCAAAGAGCATTGAACAGAAGAACAGAGTTTAAGATCTTAAGTGCGAATTAAGAGCTTGAGTATTTACATAACGTTTACTGTTAGCACTCTACAAAGTGCTAACAGTAAACGTTTTGTTTTTTGCGTGTTAACGCTCAAATGTTTAATTTGGATGTAGCAAAAAACGGACGGCTTTACATAAATGTTAGCTACTATTTTATATGAAGACAGCTATAAAAATAATTATATTAACAGTTTTAACTTCTTCTTACTGTAATGCACAGACAGACACTTCAAATGTGTCCTACCCTCCTTTTAAACTTAATGATACGGTTGTTTCAAGTTTACAATATATTCACATCTTCGACCTTCATTTTATCGGAACAGACACGTCCCAAATTATCCCTGGTAGCAAAAAATTAGATTCGCTACTTATTTTAATTAAGAAATTAAACATCAAAAGCATATTTGTAATGTATAATCACTATTCAACAACACCAAATGACGCTTCCTGTTTTAAAAAAGGTTGGGACAAAGCTTGGGCAATAAGAAGATATCTTGTAGATGGTGGTATGACAAAAAATAAAATAACGCTAAAAGGCAATTGTTATAAACCAGAAGCGAAAAAACGAGTAAAATATACACATGAAACAAGAAATAGCAATGAGTTTGCTACCATTATAGTATTTTGACTTGATAACAAACAACAGATAAGACAGGCTTAGCGACCATTTTTGCGGGTTAATGCTTAATGTTTAATTTGGGCTTAGCAAAAATACGTCAACCCGTAAACCATTAGTTGTTAACTCTAATATAAGCTCAACTCACAATAGTAACAAAGAACTCACAATAAACATGGACTTTAAATATTTCAAGGGACCGAATGCAGACATGTCAGACTTGCTTGACAATAAAACTAATTGTTCGATTTGTGGCAAAATTGACTATTGTTTTGAACTGGATTTTGCTATAACAAAAGAATTTGACCAAGAAGAAAAAGAAGGCAAGCTTGGTTGCTATTCATGCTTAAGAGAAGGTAAATTTGAATTTTGGCACGACACAGAATTTGGAATGCTTGACGAAGACGGGCTTACTAAAGTGTATAACCACAACATGAACAATCCACCAGCAATTGCCGCAGAGATACTCACTGAGATGATGCGAACACCAAGGATTGTAACTTGGCAACAAGAACTTTGGTTGACACACTGCAATGATTTTATGATTTATAAAGGTACCTGGGAGCCAAAAGATTTTTATTCTAATAGCAAAGACAATGATGGAAGAAATTTGTTTATTGAAATGACAAATGAAGACCTGTCTCATTTATGGGATGAGTCCCTTGCAGAAGGACAAAACACTCTGACTGAATGGTACCCAACATATTATGTTTTTCAATGCCGACATTGCAATACATTACGAGGAAATTGGGACTGCGATTAAAAATCGTTACAGCAATTGCGTACAACATTTAAGTGGACGAATCATCATTTTGACCCTTGATCTTTATTTCGTAAATTTATTATCAAACCCTGACATCATGAAAACAATCAGACAATTAATTTTAGCAATTGCTCTTACTATAATAAGCTTAACAGTAAACGCACAAGTAAATTCTTTTGTTGCTCATAGCATGGGAATGAAAGCCGAACTTCACTGGAAGGCAGCCTTAGGAAAAGAAAATGTATATTTTACGATCGAGCGGAGTTCTGACACTAAAAACTGGAAAGAAATCGGACAGGTAAATTCGCCAGAAAAAGTTTCGGAAGCACATGACTATAATTTTATTGACAAAGGACCACTTAACGGCGAATTCTATTATAGAATTACGCAAAGTAATTCAAACAAACAGGCAACCACTTCAAATTATTTAAGTATTCAAAGCTTTTCATTATCCAATGTATACGAAATAATACCTTCTGAGTTGGAGAAAAATACATTTACAATTTTTTCAGATGCTAATACTGACCTGACAGTAACCAATAAAACCGGTGAGGTAATAAAAACAATTTTACTTTCGGAGACAAATAATTTTCAGTATGTTTTAAAAGATCTGGCAAAAGGCATTTATCTTCTTTCGGGTACCAATTATAAAGGGATACTTAAAAATAAAATTACGGTAGAGGGAGAAAATTAATTTGTATGACCAAAAACTAGCGGTAACTACAAGCTCTCGCAATTTACAAGACATATGTATAAATTCGGACTCATTTTCCTGATGCTCTTTGCGATATCTTGTTCAAAATCGTTTGACCAAATAGAATTGCTTCCAAACATTGGAATAGCCATAGGTAAAGACACAGTCTTTCTCGAATCCACTAATCCAAGATCATTAACTAAACATTTTAATATAAAAGATACGGCGGACAATGAAGGTGTTCATTGGGACGGTTATGACCCTGAAGGAAACGAAGTACATGGGTATTACGAAATCGAAAGTATTCACTTTAAAGGTATAGGCTTTGAGTTCAGGGGTCCGACAACAGACAGTCTTCTGTTAAAAAATATTTACATTACTCCTGCGAGCTCGCCATATGAAATAAGTTTGAATAATATAAACATTAGACAAAAGACGACAAAGATATTAAGAACATTTCCTAATTCATCGCGGTTAGACATTTCGAAAGAAAACACAAGTGACTTCGGTGTTCTATTTCAGACTGACACGTCAGGAAACATTTCCAGAGTGTCGATCCATTCCAAATACAAACCGGCAAAATAACTGCGCCTAATACAAAGCAACCATTCTAATGAGACGACTAACAACCTTAATACTGGCAATCACCGCATTTTTTATCTCCTGCAATCGAAATCCCGACTTAACAGAAGAAGAGATCTACACAATTTTAAATGAAATAATTACAGACGACAGCGTACAATTTGCACAGACATTATGCGCAACATTTGAAAAACCTCCACTTAATAATCGCGCTAAAAAAGAATTCACAAGCGACGATCTAATCTTCATAGACAGGCAAATTAGTCTTTTTTCAAAAATGACTATAAAGCCCAATAAAATAAAAAGGGCAGGTTGGAAAGTTTTAGTTAAACGCAATATTTCTCCTTTTACAAAAAGCATTCCTACACGTTCGGACACGATATTTCATTCTTATTTCTCTTTTCCAATAATTTCGGCTGACAGAAAGAAAGTGATCCTGGAGATAGGAAGTGGGGGTGTTTTTATGGGCGGTGCTAATGGAACATATTTATTTCAAAAAATAAATAATAAATGGGTTCTCAAAGACTCTTGGAACATCATAATCGTCTAGCAGCTAGGGTGACATAAGTTGCGGCCTCGTTTCAAATAATTAACTTCCGGACGAATTTCGTATCTTTAAAATTGCAGAGTGGCGTGATCCTGTCCCGTGACTACGTGCAATCCATTATAATAAAACGATCTTATACTTATATTAGCATTATGATAGATCTATCTCCACCCGAAAATCAAATTCACTGTGTTACGAATTTTAAAGACCTTGTTTCTATTCCATTTTATGGAGAAGTGAATGCGATGTGTTGGACCCGTGAACTGACCGGTGATTTTTCTGAGATCGTTAAAAAGTTAGAGTCAAAAGAAAATATAAAGGCAATTGAAGAAGAGGAACTTTGCGAACTTAATTTGAGTGAACAAGGGCAGCTTGCCCGTGAAATTCTTTTAAATGATATGAAGCTATTGAAAGCGCATGGCGCCTCGCCGATCCTTAATATGATCAGGTACTATGATGAGGATGATTCGTTCTTTCCGACTGATGTTTATTCTTTTCATGTGGATCGCTCTCCTATACCAACCGATACTTTTTTATGCACTTACTATGGCGAGTCGAGTGAACTATTACCAAATTCACAGGGCGAAAAAAAAGTGCTTATTCCGGAAATACGCGATGAACTCAAAAAACTTTATCACGGATCAGATGAAGGTTTTGAATTATTTTTAACTGAACATTTTTTTGATCTGCACTATCAAGCTAAAGCTAAAGCACAGCCAATAAATTTAGGTCTTGGTAATTTGTGGAAGTTGGCAGTTGATCATCCTGGAAGTAAAGTGCCCCCTTGTATTCACCGGGCACCAAAAGAAAGATCGGGGCAAACGAGGTTGTTGCTGATCTGTTGAACATAAACTGCTCCGCAGGATTTGTAATCCTGCGGGCCGGACATAAAAAAACATTGATTTATAATTGATATTAATAAGTTATTGATCAATGTTTCAATTAAAAATAAGAATGAATTATAAATTCATTTTTTTATATTTATTACCGCAGGATTATAAATCCTGCGGAGCGAATGAGAAAAGAGCGAAAATGACTACAATACAACTAAAAGAATTTATCAAGACCGGAAAATTTGGGACAATATCAATTGGCTCAACAAAAACTGATATAGTAAATATATTTGGGAAGAAATTTGACTTTGCTGACTGTGGGGAAACGCAAATAATTAAGTATGGCTGGTATGAATTTTTTTATTGGACTAAAACAGAATTAGTATTTGGTATTCAAAACGACCATTTACAAGCAGACTGCATAGATCATAACGAAATGATAAGCTTCGGGAATAAATCATTCGAATTCGACAAGTGGTTTTTACAAGACAACAAGAATGTAACATTTGGCCAAATTGAAGACTATTTAAATAAAGAAAAAATATCTTTTGAAGTAGTACATGTTTATAAAGGCAGTGACGAAAATATAATTAAATGTACAAGGAGCAATGTAACATTTGACTTTGCAAATGAATACAGACTTGTCGAACTCAACGAAAAAGGAAAATTTAAAAATTGGAAAGAGTACGTTGAAGCAGAGCAATCAAATTTTGTTTTAAATGGTATTCGGTTATTTGGCATCTGAATTATGATCAAAAAGATTTTAAATCTTATTAATTTAAGAACACTGAAAATTGTAGTAAAACAATCTGCTATTAATTCTGCGCTTGGGCTGCTTTGGTTATCAGTACCTGCCGTATTTCTTTCTGAATTTAAAATTGAAAAGATCCCGCTAGTGATCCTGGGATTAATGATCATGTTTTATGTATTCGTCTTCTCCCCTGTTTTAATTTGTAAGTTTATTTAGCCTAAACTCTGATAAAATAAAATCAATCACCAATTTTTTATTGTCTAAAAAAAGCTTTTATTCCATTATTTTTTTACTCGCTACCTACTGCGTTCTATTTCCCTATCTTGAAAATGCTAATGATCTATATCTGAACCTGTTTTTTATACTAATTAATTTATTTTCACTGACATTAAATCTTAGAGCACTCCCGAAAAAACTTGCTGTCGAGAAATAAAGTAATAATATGAAAGCTTTTTTAAAAATATTCATTGGCATTTTACTGATAGGCGGACTCGTAATTTTATACCTTACAAAATACACTTATTCAAAAGCGGATGAAGCTTATTCACTTTACCTTAATCCTTTTCAGGTTGATCAAAAATATTTCGATAAAAACTTCGAGACCGCTGAAAAGAAATTAAGATCGGGTGATAGTATTGCTGCGAAAAATATTTTAAGAGAGCGCTGGAATATCGTGGCACATTTAATGAAAGGCAAAGAGAAAATATTTACTCCGATGCAAATGGATTCTGGGAATATAAACTTGAAAAATTGCTAAAATATTCGAAGGCGTATGAATTAACCGGAGAGATGGATAGTGCAATTTCTTGTTTGTCATCTGGGTTAACTTCAATTAATTGGGATTATCCAATTGAAAATAAATTCTTCGGATTGCTTGTCCAAAAAATAGGAAAACCAAAGACTGTTCATTTAATTGATAGTGGCCTCAATAAAATAACAAAAATAGATAAGGACGGATGTTGGGAATATTACGAATGCTATTATTGTTGTGACTATTATTCTGAGTGTGGCAAATTTAAAATTGGCATTGATGAAACTGAGTTTGAATTAGCTAAATCAAACAGAGAAAAATTGATCAAAGATCTTTGTGAAAAGTATGGAATATAAACCAAAGCTCCTTCATCCGGGAGCTTTGGTTTTTAATTCATTTTTATTTTAAGCAGGCAGTTTCAACGTAACGAATATTAATTTGTAACTGTGTAAGATTACGAAGCACATTGTTTAAAGGTGTTTTGTAAAAATAACGCACTTCCCATGTAGCGTTGCCATCAGGGCGTTTGTTGCTACCATCTGTTACATCAATTATTTTGCTGCTGTTAAAATTTAACACTTCCTTGCAATAATCATTTAAAGCAACAAGGTTTTGTTTTAATTGCATAAGATCTGCTTTTGGAGAAAGGTCTTCAGAAAAAAGCGAGAACGTTGGCACATCGTAATTCTCGAGCCTGCCATAGTGATCGTAATTTACTTTTTGTGCATTATCGCCTTCTGTTGCGTTTAAAAGGTCAAGCTTTAATTTTTCGATACTGTTACAAAGACTATCACTTTTTGAATGCAATACCTTGATGCTTTTTACATTTGCCGCGCTATCGTTAGTTAGTGATGCAAAGAGTTGTTCGTTCTCATCGCTAAAGCTCTCATAACTGTTTTGGAGGTATGAATTTGAAACCAGCGCTGAGTACTCTTGTATGTAAGGCCTTGAATTTACCAGGGTTAAAAACAAACCACAACCCATTACCATTAAAATAGAAGTAACAATGGTGTTTACTTTTGAATCAGGATTTTTAATGCCCGAAAAAAAGTAGAGCGGAATATAAACAGCTACCATAATAACTACGAACAGAAGGCCCATCATATTTGCTCCGGGCCAGTGCATAATTCTAAATAGCACGGCAAGGCTTATTAATATACCCGAGAATGTAGCGATACCAACTATTGCTTTGTCTTTTACACTTTGTTTTTCTTTTGCCTTTAATGTAAAGAGCAAAGGCAAAAATATAAGACTGGATATAACAATACCGAGTACCAAAAACATGGAGGCTCCGGGCCAATGCAAAAATTTAAAGAAAATACCGGTGCTCATTAATATAGCAGAAACTGTGCCGCTAAGGATCATTATTTTTTTCATAACATAATAATTTTTAAAGATTAATAAATTGATGGTCTCTTCTTCTATCTCCCACAAAGCATCTTTATAAAATGTTTTTATTGTGGTGTGATAAAATTTCTCGAAATCTCCATCTGTTTCGAGGTTCTGCTCAATGATACAGCAAACATGATCCAGGAGATTTAACTGCAGGTCCTCCATCTTAACGCCACGTGCACCGATGTCGTTAAGAATAAAATCTATTTGTTTATCACTAAGCGAATACATTCAATTATTTTAGAAATACTTTTTTATTTAATTATTAAAAAACTGATCAGGCTGTTTTAATATCCAATAAAAATTTCATGGTATTCATGAATTCAGCCAGTTCGTTAACTTTTTCAAGCACTTTATTTTCGCCACTGGTGCTGAGCCGATAATATTTTCGAACACGTTTACCAATATATTCGGTTTCGGTATGCACAAGCCCGTCGGCTTCTAATGCATGCAATGTTGGATATAATGCACCTTCGGTAATGGCTATTCTTTCTTTAGAAAGCTCTTTTACTTTTTGTGTTATTTCGTAACCATACATTTTTCCGTTTTGTTTTAGCTGTTGCAAAACAATGGTTTTTAATGTGCCTTTTATTAACTCTGATGAATAGATCATGATACTATAATTATATACTTAAGACAAAGATACATAATAATCTTATGCATTGGACATTTGGGCTAAATATTTTTATTAATATATTGATATTCAAATAATTAAAATTATTCAATTTTTCCATAATAAGAAAAGAGGGCGTCATCAAACTAAAAATCCTTAACTAAATTTTTGCCACGAATTACACTAATTCGTATAAATTGTTTTGATCTATAAATGATGTTGGTGAAAATTAATTGTCCTGGTTACTATAACCTGGACAATAAAAATCACACTAATTAATATTATTCGCCAATATGTTTTCAATTTAAGTAATTAGTGGCGTGAGAATTAATACATTTATATAACCACAATAAAATGTCAACTGAAAACTATCCACGCATCTATTTATACAAACGTATTGTTCAGGCAAAACTGTTTATCGATTCTCATTTTGCCGAGAATATAGATCTGGATAATATTTCTGATGAAGCTTATTTTTCAAAGTTCCATTTTATTCGTCTCTTTAAAAAAATTTACGGCAAAACACCACATCAGTATTTAATTTTTGTAAGAATAGAAAATGCCACAAAGCTTATACGAAATGGCATTACAGTTTCAGAAACATGTCACACCGTTGGGTTTGAAAGTCTGAGTTCGTTCAGCGGTTTATTTAAACGAATGGTTGGTAAAACACCATCAGATTACTTTGCAGAACAGCAATACTTAAAAAAAGAAATGCTACAAACACCTCTTAAATTTATCCCGAATTGTTATGTGAGTCAACATGGCCTTTCAAAAAAATAGCAATTTTGAAGAAGTGGGTTTGTAATTCATTCTTCACCTTTGCCTTATTATTAATTCTTAAATCAAAAAAAGATGATCACTAAAGTATCGCACATGTGCATTTATGTTCTTAACCAGGATAGCGCGCAGGATTTTTACACCAATAAACTGGGATTTAAAGTTGTTACAGATGCGCCAATGGGCCCGGGAATGCGATGGCTAACAGTTTGTCCGCCCGAGCAACCTGAATTGGAGATCACATTATTTCCCGTTGTGGAAGGCGGCATGTTTAAAAAAGAAACACTTAAAACGATGACAGAGTTAATTAAGAATGGAACTTTTGGTCCCGCAGTTCTTACCTGTAAAGATCTTTTAGCTACTTACGAAGAGCTGAAAGCAAAAGGTGTTGTATTTAAAAAACCACCCACAAAAGAATTTTATGGCTTTGAAGCTTTATTTACAGATGATTCCGGTAATTGGTTCTCGTTAGGAGAAGAAGTAAAAAAATAATTTTTATGAAAACAGTTTTAGATAAAACAACAAGAGAAGAATTGATCAACAGGATCAATTCCTTAAACGAAAACAGCAAGGCGCAATGGGGCAAAATGAATATTCATCAAATGCTAATGCATTGCACGCTTTGGGAAGAAATGGCTTTTGGACAACGAAAATACAAGCAGGTTTTTATTGGAAAGGTATTTGGGAAATTGGCATTGAAAAAAATTTTAAAGGACGATGCACCTTTAACACGCAGTACCCCTACTACTCCTGATATGATCATCAAAGAAAGTAATGTAGATATCAGTAAAGAAAAAAATAAATGGATCACGTTAATTGGTAACTATGAAAAATTTTCGAACCCCGATTTTATACATCCTTTTTTTGGAAAAATGACAGAAGAACAAATTGGACTGCTGGCTTACAAGCATACTGATCATCATCTTCGCCAGTTTAAGGCTTAATAGCTTTTACGATCGTCAACTATTTTTTTTCTGTTTCGAGGTAAATGCCATGTTATAAACAAATATAATAATTCTAAAATTGTTATATTTATTTAAAATTTACAAAAACAAAATGAAAGTTCATACCACTAATTATCAAAACACATTTATAGAAATGGCTGAAGACTGTCCTGTAGAAGAAGGCCAGATACCACCATTAAAAGGTGAGAACAAAAGTATTGCCAATTTGCAATTTGATATGATCATCAAACATCCTTATAAATATACATCTGATGATGTTTTGTTTACGGTGTATGCTGAACGCAACAACATTCCAAAAAGTCAATTAAAAGAATTGCGCGAACAATTTTTTTCAAAAGGCCAACCATGTCTACGCACTTCCCCGCTTACAAAAAGATATGGATGGGGCGTGCATAGTGATGAAAAAAGCAAAATAGCGTTATATGCTGCCGGAACAAAAGAGTATACTAAATTCTTAAAAGATAAAACACTTAAAGTGGTAAAGGCAATGAGAACTTCTAAATAATTTATTTTTTTAAATTTCATAAAAAAGCCTTCACAAATATGCGAAGGCTTTTTAATTATTATTTTATTTTTTAATTAAGCATTTTTAAAATCCCAGGTTTCCATAAACTTGGTAGTATAATTTCCTGCTTTAAAATCTTCGTTCTGCATTAATTTTAAATGGAATGGAATTGTTGTTTTTACACCTTCAATTACATATTCACTTAAAGCGCGGTGCATTTTAGCAATAGCTTCTTCACGCGTTTGTGCAACGGTAATTAATTTACCAACCATACTATCATAGTTTGGTGGAATTCTGTAGCCGCTGTAAACGTGCGAATCAACACGTATACCATGACCGCCCGGTGTATGTAAAGTTGTTATTACGCCCGGCGAAGGAACGAAATTCTTAAAAGGATCTTCAGCATTGATACGACATTCGATAGCGTGTAATTGCGGGTAATAATTTTTTCCTGAAATAGGAACTCCTGCAGCTACTAAAATTTGTTCGCGAATAAGATCGTAATTAATTACTTCTTCAGTAATAGGATGTTCAACCTGGATACGCGTATTCATTTCCATGAAATAAAAATTGCGGTGTTTATCCACTAAAAACTCAACTGTACCTACTCCTTCGTAACTAATAGATAAAGCAGCTTTAACAGCAGCATTGCCCATTGCTTCACGTAATTCAGGCGTCATAAACGGCGAAGGTGTTTCTTCAACAAGCTTTTGATGACGACGTTGAATAGAACAATCACGCTCACTTAAATGACAAGCTTTGCCATGTTGATCTCCAACAATCTGAATTTCGATATGACGTGGCTCTTCAATATATTTTTCCATATACATGGCGCCGTTACCAAACGCAGCCGTAGCTTCGTGTGTAGCGCTATCCCATGCTGCCTGAAACTCTTCTTCCTTCCAGATGATACGCATACCCTTACCACCACCACCGGCAGTAGCTTTAATAATTACGGGATACTTAATATCTTTTGCAAGCTTCATTCCCTGCTCCACACTTTCCAATAAACCTACAGAGCCCGGTACACAAGGCACGCCGGCTGCTATCATGGTAGCTTTGGCATTACTCTTATCACCCATTTGATTGATCATCTCAGGGCTTGCACCAATAAACTTTATTTTATTCTGGCGACAGATCTCAGAGAATTTTGCATTCTCACTTAAGAAACCATAACCCGGATGTATTGCATCTGCATTTGTAATTTCTGCAGCAGCAATAATGCTTGCCATGTTAAGGTAACTGTCTTTACTTGGCGGGGGGCCAATACAAACAGCTTCATCAGCAAACTTAACGTGTAAAGAATCTTTATCGGCAGTTGAATAAACAGCTACCGTTTTTATTCCCATTTCGCGGCACGTGCGAATTACCCTTAAAGCAATTTCACCACGATTGGCTATTAATATTTTTTTAAACATCTGTTTAGATTTAAAGTTAAAAGTTTAAAATTCAAGATTTGTTAATCATTGAATTTTGAATCTTAAACCTTGAATTAATTTTAAGAAGGGTCTACTAAAAATAATGGTTGATCGTATTCAACAGGAGTAGAATCGTTAACTAAAACTTTAACGATTTTACCTTTTACATCGCTTTCAATTTCATTAAACAATTTCATTGCTTCAATGATACAAACAGGTTTTCCTGCAGCGATCTCATCACCAACCTGAACGAATGCAGGTTTATCAGGACCAGCCGAACGATAGAAAGTACCGATCATTGGCGATTTTATAGTAATATATTTTGATTCATCCGCTCCGCCAGTATTAACGGGTGTTTTAACATCAGTTGTTACCGGGTTAGTGACATTGGCAACAGGAGCAGTAATAGCAGGAGTGTTAACAGGTGCGGCTTGTGTATAAACGGGCACAGCACTTTTTGGAGTTCTAATTACAATCTTAATTTCTTTTGTTTCAAGTTCAACTTCGCTTACTCCGCTTTTTGATACAAATTTTATTAAATCCTGAATTTCGTTTAATTTCATGATATAAAATATTTAGTTAGTTAGTGGGGGCAAAAATAACGGTATTTTTATATAAAAAAAGCTATTTTTTGCTTGTTTTTTAACAAAAAGGTTGTTTTTTACCCTATTTTCGTCAAAAACCCCATGTTTTCGACAAAAAAAAAAGCTATCAAAATGATAGCCTTTTTAAATAATAATTTATTTTAGAATAAAAGACCGATATTAATTCTAACAGCGCGCATAAATAAACCCTGGTTTAATGGATCAGAAATATTAGGAACTGTTGATTTTACGAGATATTTTGAATCGTTTCTCATTAAATTAGTAAAAGATTGAAAATAATTTGCTGAAAATAATAAAGAAGTACTGCCGCCTAATCGGTATTCCATACCCAGTCCTAAGTTCATTCCTAAACGTAATGGAACTAAAGAAGCATCTTTACCTATATGAATATCAGATTTTTCCAATTCGGTAGCAGCTGGAGTTGTAACATCGGTTCCTGTAACCACAGTTTTTAAACCGCTAACATAACTATCATTTGCTACCATTTTAGCCCTTATACCAACTTCTAATCCAGCATTAGCAAAATATCTTGCTCCACTATATTCGTCTGTTAACATTTTCATCATTAAAGGAATTGTTACAAACGTAGTTCTAACTTTTCTTTCCTTCATAATGTATTGGGTATTACCATTAGCAAACTGTTGCTCGGTGGTAAATTTACCATCTTTAGATTCAACATAATCACCTTCACTTGTAAGAATAGCGTTTACATTAAAATCTTTATCGTTCCTGTAGGATATGTAACCACCTTCAAAATCGCCGCCAACACCGGTAGAGAAATGAATGATCTTTGATAATCTAAATTCCATGATCAAACCAAAACCAAAACCAAACGTAGCACCGGCGCCTTTTGAATTATTATTAT
>JACDED010000210.1 GCA_013816615.1 Bacteroidota bacterium | reverse complement strand
TCCACCATACGTAATTTGAACAGCCCGTTTCTTTACAATACCCATGTTACTTACGATAGGGTAACTCAACAATGTATGCGTACTAAACATACTGGCCAATAAAACTGACGACCATAATGAAAAATGAAACACGTAAATGCAAACTACATAACCAATGCTTATAGGAATTAAAAATGTGAGTGCACCAAACAAAATACTTTTGCTTCGGTTTTGACGAAACTCCTGCATATCAATTTCAAGGCCGGCCAAAAACATAATATACAATAACCCTGTTTTTGATAATAGCTCAAAACTGTTGGTTGACTCAATAATGTGAACAGAATGTGGGCCAATGATAACACCGGCAATGATCAAACCAATAATACCCGGAATTTTAAACCGCCTGAATAAAAGTGGAGAAAATAAAATGATCAACAAAGTAAGTGCAAGAATAAGCACCGGATTTTTAAGTGGCAAATAATGACTAAAAAACTCGTTAAAGTTTAAAAGGTAGTTTTGAATAATACTCATATTTGTTTTTAATCCTCCGTATCTTTGGATTCTAATAAGTATCTATTTCTTGTTCCGCTAAAAAGTTTATAAATAGAAGGTACACGTAAAGTATATCTTACACCTGCACTAAAACACACATCCATAATGGTTAATTGTTTACTCGAACGGCCAATGCGCATTTTATATTCACCAAAAATACTTACACGTTTAAAATATTGCTCATAACCACTACCAACATTAACACCCACCCAATTCGTTCTTGCAACTTGGTTTGGCTGATACTTACCTGTTAAGTGTAAAAAATCATTTTTACCGGTAAAATAACCTGAAAATGAATTAAAGCTTAAACCAAATAAAGGATAAAAATAAGCTTTTGTATTTTTAAACCTTGCAAGCGCATGTCCATTCAATTCAATTGTATATGCTTTAATATTGTACCAGGTAGGTTCAATATTTAATTTTTTGTATGTAGTAAATTCTAAACAGCCTCTGAATATTTTTTCGCCACCGTAAACAACTGATCCCGAAAAGCCGGTAGCATCGTTATTGTCCTGTACATTTCTTGATAGGAAAACAAAGCTGCGCATAACACCGGTACCAAAAGATAAATTTGTTTTACGCGGTTGTGTTTTAACCGGTTTTATAACCCTAACCTGGCAAATACCATTTTGAAAAAAAAGAAGTGCAAAGCTGATATGTAGAATTAACCTGAACATCTAATACAAAGTTAAGTGAAAAAAGAATTTAAAACCAGCCAAATGTAAAATTTGTTAAACCGCTTATATTAAACCAAAAGAATGGGTAAATTTATAGCAATGAAATTTACTGCAGTTTTAATTTTAACAGTTTTGATGGCTTTTAACGGTTTAAAAGCGCAAACGGTTAATGCAAAAGCTCAAAGCACACCTCCTTTGATTCAATTTTCGGGAGTTGTTTACGATCAGGACAGCCTTACTCCCATTCCATTTGTTTCTATTTTAATTAAAGGTACCAACCGTGGAACTATTTGTGGATTTTCAGGTTTTTTTAGCCTTATTGTTAACCCGGGCGATGAATTAGAGTTTCACTCAGTAACCCATAAATTAAGAACTTATAAAATTGCCGATACCCTTTCACAAAAATATTATTATGCTATTCAGCTTTTAACAAAAGATACTTTTCAATTGGCCGAGATAGAAGTTTATCCATGGCCAAGCAAAGAAGATTTTAAGAGGGCTTTTTTGGCTTTGGATCTTTCGGACTCGGATATGGACAGGGCAGAAAAAAATCTTCAGAACGAAGCTATGACCTATCTTGAAAGAAATCAAACGGCAAGCGCTTCAGAAAATTACAAATACGTAATGCAGGCTTATTATACAAAGGTTTATTCTTCGGGCCAGGCGCCCAGTATAAGTTTGCTTAATCCTGTTGCCTGGGCACAATTTATCGATGCATGGCGAAAAGGTAAATTCAAAAATAAAGCCAAGAAAAAATAAGTTTAGCTTTTTGGTCTAGGTTCAGATGATGTTCTGTGTTTTTTGATCTCGCGTTTATAAGCACGTTTCTGACGCCTCTCTTCTTTTTTATTTCCCTTATTGATTCTGGCGCTGGGTTTGTTCTTAGCTTTCTTTTTTAGATAGGGATTATACGCATCATTGCTTGTACGGTGTTTACGCCACACGCGTTTTCTTTCCCTTTTTTGTTTAAACATCTCATTGTTTTGCGCAGATGTTTCGTGAAAAGAAAAAACAAATAAAAAAAGTATAACACTAAAAACTATTTTTTTCATCCCCCTGTGCTAAATTGCTCTTACAAATAACGGGTATTATCAGCTAAAGTTACTTGATGGTTTAAAATGTTTTTAACCGGGTTATTAATAATGGTGGATTTAACTAAAGTTACTTCGCGCGACGTCGAAAAGTCCGAATATATCTCAACTCCGCTCGACATGACACCTTATCGTCATTGCGAGAAGGCAACGACGAACTTCGATATTTTAACCCTTCGTTTGATAAAATTAGACATGACAGTTACAAAAAAAAGCCCTTCCGGTTAACGAAAGGGCTTTTTAAAATATAATAAATTAAATTATTTTTTTGCAGCTGTTTTTGCAGGAGCAGCAGTTTTAGCCGCAGCAGCAGGAGTTGCAGTAGTTGCAGTTTTAGCAGGTTCTTCAGCAACAACGGCACGTGTAGTTTCAACACTAATAACAGAAATGTTTTTTGGGTGTAAAACAGTAATACCATCAACATTGATGTCACCAACTGAAATTGATTTACCAATAGTTAATTTATCAATGTTTAAGTCAATGCTTGCAGGTAATTTAGAAATTAAACCTTTCACTTTTAACTTACGTAATTTGATCGTCATTTTACCACCGGCTTTAACACCTTCTGATTGACCAATTGCTTTTACAGGTAAATAAACCGAAACTGGTTTATCAGTGCTTACTGCTAAAAAATCAGCGTGGATTAATTTGTCGTTAATTTTGTGATATTGCGCTTCTTGTAATACAGTTAAGTATTTTTTTCCATCAACATTTACTTCCACTAAATTAGTGTCTGGTGTAAAGATGATGTTTTTAAAATCGCGCGTGTCGGCGCTAAAGTGAATTTGCTCACCTGCTCCATAAATTACACATGGAACGTGGCCTTTAGCTCTTACAGCCGTAGCATCCACCTTCCCTACGTTCGCACGAAGCGAACCGCTCAAAGATACTGTTTTCATTTTTTTTGTTTTTAATTTTTAGAGTTAAGATCCTGCCCGTTTCAAAATCTTTAGCTCTTATTATTTATATACGGGTTTAATTACATTATAAAGTTCTCGCTGATAGATTCGTAATTGTGAACACTCTTGATCACTTTTGCAAAAAGATCGGCAACACTTAATACTTTTATTTTAGGGCTTTGTTGTGTTAACGGAATTGTATCTGAAACAATCAACTCGGTTAATTTTGAATTGGCAATATTCTCATACGCTTTACCCGAAAGTACTGGATGTGTACAAATAGCTCTCACGCTTACCGCACCTCTATCCATCATCATTTCTGCAGCTTTGCATAAAGTTCCACCTGTATCCACAAGATCATCTACCAAAACAATATTTCTTCCTTCAATTTCTCCAATGGCAGTCATGCTTTCTACCACATTGGCTTTAGCACGTTGCTTATAACAAATTACCATCTCTGCCTTTAAATGTTTTGCATAACCGTTAGCACGCTTGCTACCACCCATATCAGGCGCAGCAATAGTAAGGTTATCAAGACCTAAAGATTTTATGTAGGGTAAAAAAATAGTAGATGCGTATAAATGATCAACCGGTACGTTAAAAAATCCTTGAATTTGATCAGCGTGTAGATCCATTGTCATAACGCGGGTTGCGCCTGCAACAGCTAACATATCGGCCACCAATTTAGCGCCAATAGCTACCCTTGGCTTGTCTTTACGATCTTGACGGGCGTATCCAAAGTATGGAAGAACAGCTACAATGTGTCTTGCACTGGCGCGTTTTGCAGCGTCGATTAGCAATAACATTTCCATTAAATTATCGGCAGGCGGCATAGTGCTTTGAATAACAAACACGCTTTGTCCACGGATACTTTCTTCGTAAGAAGCCTGTAACTCTCCGTCGCTAAAGCGATAATGCTCAACTTTGCCTAATGGCTGACCATAAGATAGGGCTATTTTTGAAGCCAAAACTTCGGTAGCAATTCCTGAAAATATTTTAACCTGTGATTCCATTTTTTTAAGGACTGCAAATATAGGGGATTTTATGGATTTGGGCAATATTTTAAAGGATTTTGAAATGTATTATTTTGCAGAATAGAAAACAAAACTTAGCTTTGCAGACCTCTTAAAAATGCCTTTGTGGCGGAATTGGTAGACGCGCTGGTCTCAAACACCAGTAACTTCACGGTTGTGTCGGTTCGAGTCCGACCGGAGGTACCATGCCGGAAAGGGAGCAAATTTTGCTCCCTTTCCTTTTTTTATTCTCGCCACATTGCCCGTCTCCGTAGGTCGTCAGCAAAATCAAATTATTTAATTTTTCCGTTCGAACTTTTCCTTCTGAAAACACGCCATTTTCCTTCAAGGTCGAACGGATAATAT